>DASTYM010000155.1:0-6814 GCA_035764995.1 Cyclobacteriaceae bacterium
AGCGATTTACCTGAAGAATGGTTACGTTGTTCTCCTTTTTGTACTGACCAATTTTTTCTGAAATCTTCATGCGTGACGCAAACTTTTGCATGATGTCGTCATCCAGTTGATCAATTTGTTCACGGAGTACACTCAGCGTATCCTTGAAATCTTTATTGTCAGTGGATGTTGTTCTGACTACCAGGTTTTCGATCAGTTTGCCCAACGTGGCAGGAGTAATCTGTTGTTTGGCATCACTCCATGCCGCATCGGGGGTGATGTGGCTTTCAATCATCACACCCGCCATATCCAAATCAAGAGCTTTCTGTGCAATGAACGGAAGGAGCTCACGATTTCCAGAAATGTGGCTTGGATCGCAAATGATATCAAGTTCAGGAATACGTGTTTTTAACTCAATGGCAATTTCCCACATGGGTGCATTGCGGAAGGGGCCTTTTTCAAAAGAAGAGAATCCGCGATGGATTGCAGCAAGTTTTGTAATGCCTGCTTTGTTTAATCGTTCCAATCCGCCAATCCAAAGTTCAAGGTCCGGGTTCACCGGATTTTTTACCATCACCGGAATGTCAACGCCTTTTAATGAATCAGCAATCTCCTGAACAGAAAACGGGTTTACAGTTGTGCGCGCACCAACCCATAAAATATCTACGCCTGCTTTTAAACAAGCTTCAACGTGTGCCGCGTTGGCGACTTCTGTTGTAATGGGTAATCCCGTTTCTTTTTTTGCCTGCACCAGCCATTTCAATCCTTCTTCTCCGGCACCCTCGTATTGCCCTGGTCTGGTGCGTGGTTTCCAGATTCCCGCACGAAGCGCATGAACTTTTCCGGTTGCTGCCAGTTGTTTTGCTGTTGTCACCGTCTGAGTTTCTGTTTCTGCGCTGCATGGCCCGCTGATGATAACAGGTTTTTTCGCTGTGGGCTCTCCTGCAGGGGAGGTAGGTAACCAGGTTGATATTGGTTTGAGTTGTAATTCCTTTTTCATTGTAATTTTCCGTTTACTGCTTGTTTACTTTTGATTTCAATTCCATTTAATACTTCGCGAATATGATTGGCATCTTTCATAATCCGATGCAATTCGTTTACGTCACGTTTCATCAGGTGATACTGAAATTTCTGCAAATGCATAATGTATTCCAATAACGCCTGACTCAAATATTCTGCGTTCTGTTCAAAGATGGGTGCCCACATATCCGGTGAACTTTTAGCGAGTCGAACAGTAGAAGAAAAACCACTGCCTGCCAATGCGAAAATATTTTTTTCATCTTTTTCAATATCCAGAACGGTTTGCCCGAGTAAAAAAGAACTCACGTGCGATAAATGAGAAACGTAGGCAACATGTTTATCGTGCTCTTCTGGTTCCATAAATATTGTATTCAACCCTAATGCATCGAAAACCCTTTGAGCAATTGTCAGCGCATGGTCAGATGATTTTTCTTGTTCACAGATAATGTTTGTCTTGCCACGGAATAGGCCGGAGAATGCGGCTTCCGGTCCCGAGTTCTCTGTTCCGGCAATGGGGTGCGCAGCCACAAATTGTGCTCGGTTTTTGTGACTGGAAACCGCTCTGCAGATCAAGGACTTTGTGGAGCCGGTATCAATAATGACAGCATTCTTTTTAATTCCATCCAGAATGGAAGGAATAAGCTGACCGAGTGCATTAACAGGTATGGCTAGAATGATGAGATCTGATGTGGCAATGGCGGCATCTGTTTCAATGCGGTCAATAATTCCTAATGACAATGCCTTAGATGCGTGACTGCTGTTTAAATCAACACCACTAATCTCTGAAGCAAGTCCCGACTTCCTTAAATCAATCGCAATTGATCCGCCAATGAGGCCAAGACCGATAATCGTTGTTTTCATTTTGTTCCCTGTAAAACCCTCTTTGATTCATTAAATACCTTAATCCTGTTAAGTGCTTCTGTAAGTTGTTCCACCGGGCTGCATAATGAAATCCGGATGAAGCGTTTTCCGGTTTCTCCAAAAATGAATCCGGGGGTGATAAACACTTTGGTGCCGTATAAAATTTCATCAATCCATTTCTCGACATCAGCAATTCGATCAGGAACTTTTGCCCACACAAACAAACCCGATTGTTTTTCGGCATACGAACATTCGAGAACATCCAGAATTTTGTTGGCAGCTTTTCTGCGTTCACTGTATACTTTATTTAAGGATGTAAACCATTCCTCTCCGTTCTTCAATGCTTCAACCGCAGCATGTTGTAATCCTAAAAACATCCCGGAGTCCATGTTGCTTTTCACCTTCAACACCGCATCGATGAATTCCTTTTTGCCGGCCACCCAGCCAATTCGCCACCCCGCCATGTTGTGAGACTTGCTCAATGAATTCAACTCTAACGCGACATCTTCAGCACCATCAATTGAAAGAATGCTCAGCGGCTGATCGTTCAAAATCAAACTATACGGATTGTCATTCACGATCAGGAAATTATTTTCTCTCGCCAGGTCAACCAGTTCTTTTAGCTCCTTGCGCGAAGCAATTCTGCCGGTAGGCATGTGCGGGAAATTAACCCACATGATCTTTACCTTTGAAAGATCGGTTTTGCGCAACGCATTCACGTCAATCCCCCAATTGAGATCTTCTTTCAGTTGATAAGTTTTAATTTTTCCTCCAACCAGATTAGTGACGGAAGAATAGGTTGGATAACCCGGGTCAGGAATCAACACTTCATCACCTTCGTCCACAAATGCCATAGAAATGTGCATGATCCCCTCTTTCGAACCCATCAATGGAAGAATCATACTTTCAGGGTCGAGCTTCGCATTGTAAACGCGTTGATAGAAGTCAGCAATTCCTTTTCTGAGCGGAGGAATTCCCTTGTAGTTTTGATATCCGTGATTGGCAGGGTTTTTTGCAGAGATATTTAAAGCCTCAATTGTTTCAGAAGAAGGTGCCTGATCCGGACTTCCAATTCCAAGATTGATCACTTTTAATTCAGGCGTACCTGCCTGTCCGGCAGGCTGGTCCAAACTACGCACCTCAGCCAACTTCTTACTGAAGTAGTATTCTTCTACGCTGTTAATCCGCTTCGCTGTGCTTATTTTAATCATTGTAACAAGTCATTTGTAATTTGATCATTGATCATTATTTGTATTCTATTTTCGCTTTCTTATACTCACCCAACACATTCATATTTTTCACTTGCCTCAACACCTGGTTCATAGCATCGTCATAGTTTTTTCTTTTTTTCCACTCCACGTCAATATGAATGGAGTATTCACTCGGCCTTCCGATAATCGGTATCGACTGGATTTTGGAAAGATTTATGCCGTTGTTCTTAAAAGTCATTAAGGCATCGGCCAGACTCCCTACTTCGTTGGCAACCTCGAAACTCAATGATGCTTTGTTAGCTTCCGCCTTTCCATTGCTTCGTTTGTTCAGAATGAGAAAGCGGGTAAAATTCTTTTTATGGGTTTCAATTCGTTTCTCTAAAATATGTAGCCCGTATTTTTTTGCAGCATACTCATTCGCAATCGCAGCTGTATTTTTTAGTTTTAATTCCTTCACCCGTTTGGCCGAAAGTGCCGTGTCATCACTTTCACGAATTTCAACTCCGTTCAGGGCATGTAAATATTCTGAACATTGCCTGATAGCCATGGGATGAGACTCAATGCTGGTTATATCTTTTATGGTAACACCCGGCAATGCAAGAAGGTGCATGTGTATAGGTAAGTATAATTCCCCTGCAATGCTGAAATGGTAATCCTGCAACAGAAAGTAATTCGGTAAAATGCTTCCGGCAATGGAATTCTCTATCGCCATCACAGCTACATCAGCTTTGTTGTGCTTCAGACTTTCAAACAATTGATGAAAGGACAAACATTCTACCGTTTCGATGGGCTCATTAAAATAGGTGAGTGCTGCCACTTCATGAAAGCTGGTAGCCAGACCTTGAATTGCAACGCGTAATTTCTTTTTCTTCATGTCCTTAATTCAAAAAAATTCCTTCACTCAAATTTTCTCTTCACCTCCCTCTCCACTTGGAGAGGGAAGGACGGGAGGGGTGAGGTATAAAACAAAAAGTCCCGGCTTCCCGGGACTTTTCTGAGTTCTTTGTATCGTTTTAGCTTAACAACAACACGCTACTCTTCTAAGTCCCGCCTGGGTCATAAAATAGTAGTAATAAAACCAAAAAGATGTGCTGTTAACTTTCATTTCTGTTGTGTTGCCATAAAGATAAAATCATTTTTGTTTGTTAAGCAAGCCGTGTATAAAACTTTCGATATTTTTTATGCTAATACTTGTTAGGAATTGCAGGATGGATGATCCTTTTTACCTTTGGTGAAAAATCTCAAAAACCATGAAATTGATAGTGAAATTGATGGTTATTGTACTCATCAGTACCCTGACCTACTGCGGAGAGAAGGAAAAATCGTTGTACGACCAGGTAATGGATATTCACGATGAAGTGATGCCCAAAATGGATGACATCTATAAATTTAGGAAGTCATTAAATGATTCCCTTTCGAATACACCCGACATGCCGGAGGAGACTAAAAAGCAAATCACACAGACTATGCTTCAGTTGGATTCAGCCGGTAACTCCATGATGATTTGGATGCGAGAGTTCAACCCACCAGATCAGAAAGATGAGGAGGCTTTTAAAAAGTATATGGAATCTGAATTGGTGAAAGTGAAGAAAATGAGAGAGGATGTGATGAGGGCCTTGAAAAGCGTTCAAAACTAAAAGTACATACAGTGAAAGTTGCCTTGCTCTTGTTTCTTGTAATTGAGTCATCTGTCCTGTATGGCCAAACGTTTGAGAAGCAAGAGCTGATTACATTCGGCAGCCGGATCGATAACCCGGTTACGATGGAGGTGATTCGAACAAAAGATGTTTTGTCATTTTATGCCGATAATAAATCAATATACCCCTATCGGCTGGAGTTGGAGTTTACGATGTTCAGGAATTTGACACCCATGAAGTCAACCGAGCAGTTTGTATTGCACAGCGGAAGAAACCTCCTTTTCAAATTAACCATTGTTGAACCAACCCAGTCTCCTGGCTATAGCTATTCAATTCGTTATAGAATGGGAAATCCGGATGAAAAAGCTGATGAAAATTTTAGCTATTTGCTACCAGGAGCAATAGGAAAAACATTGAAAGTTCACAGGGTTGCTACAGCCAATACCTTTGTAACGTATAAAGGAACGTTTACCGCTCAAAAAGGAGATACGGTATATGCCGTCCGAAAAGGAACTGTTGCAGCGTTGCCGGATATGGAAAAATCTACCGACAGAATTCTCAAGAATACACTCGAAGTGAGGCATGCAGATGGTACAATAGCTGTGTATTCAAATGTTTATTCAACGGTGCCACTCGTCCGATATGGAGATAAGGTATTTCCGGGTCAGCCCATTGGAATTGTTGGAGAGCTTGATTTTTTACGGGTAAACGTTTTCAGATTTTTAGAAGAAGGTAAGCTTGCCCCCATCGAAATGAAATACGCAGTTAATGAATCAACAAGCATGGCGTTTCATGAACTGGATGAAACAGTCGTTGAACACCCTGTTCCTGTTATCGAAAAAGAACTTACCGACAGGGAGATAAAAAAATTTCGAAAAGGAAATCTTTACCCAATAGCAAAGGAATAGTTTACCTTTGCGCATCTTAAAAACTCGTTATGGATAACACAGCCTTAAAATTCGTTCCACTCAATGATTTGCATGTAAAACTTGGTGCCAAAATGGTTCCTTTTGCAGGATACAATATGCCTGTCAGGTATTCTTCTGATATCGAGGAGCATATGACAGTTCGAAAGGGAGTGGGCGTATTTGATGTTTCTCATATGGGCGAGTTTACGGTGAAAGGGCCGAACGCCCTTGACCTCATTCAGCGCGTTACCAGCAACGATGCTTCCAAACTGATCGATGGTCAGGCGCAGTACTCCTGCCTGCCCAATGAGACCGGTGGTATTGTTGATGATCTCATTGTTTATAAAATAAAGGACAACGATTACCTGTTGGTAGTGAATGCCTCTAACATTGATAAAGACTGGAACTGGATCAGCAAGTTCAACACTAAAGGGGCGGAAATGAAAAACATATCTGACGACTTGTGTTTGTTTGCCGTACAAGGCCCGAAGGCTGTTTCAGCATTACAGAAATTAACCAAGGCTGATTTAAGCGCCATCAAGTATTACCACTTTGCGATCGGTGAATTTGCTGGTATACCGAATGTGATCATGTCAAACACAGGTTATACAGGAGCAGGCGGATTTGAAATTTATGTGAACAAGCAACATGGAGAGAAAGTGTGGCATGCAATTTTTGAGGCAGGCAAAGAATTTGGCATTAAGCCAATTGGTTTGGGAGCCCGGGATACATTGAGATTGGAGATGGGCTTCTGTTTGTATGGAAATGATATTGATGACAACACATCTCCGCTCGAAGGGGGCTTGGGATGGATAACCAAGTTTACCAAAGACTTCACCAACTCAGCGAGCATAAAAAAACAAAAAGAAGATGGCGTGAAGAAAAAACTTGTCGGTTTCAAAATGATCGACAAAGGCATTCCCCGCCACGATTACGTAATTAAAGACGCTGCCGGAAACACCATCGGTAAAGTAACATCGGGTACGCAATCACCTGTGTTGAGCATTGGTATTGGATTGGGCTACGTTGCAACCGAGTTTGCAAACCCTGGATCTGAAATTTTTATTGATGTGAGGGGAAAGGCGTTGAAAGCGGTTGTTAGTAAAACCCCCCTTGTCTGAACTGTGATCCTTATGATTTTTTTGATCCCCATGATTTTTGTTCTAGTGAATTTAAATTTTCAAGGGTGGTCAAAAAT
>DASTYM010000156.1:0-3429 GCA_035764995.1 Cyclobacteriaceae bacterium
ACGAGAAGTTCGATTTTGTAATGAAAGCAGCCAAGGGAGAGTTTACGTACGACCAAATCAGGACTTGGATAAAGATAAACTTGAAGTGACGGCAACGCGCCACAACAGAGTGTTTATGCCACCTTGGGGTTTTGTGTAAAAATGTAAACCGTTTTCTTAATTTAGTGTCACAACGGTGGACACTTTGGACTGGTCAGCTTTGTCATGCTTCGCATTTAACAAACACTCCTAGTCCCGCACCTAAATAAACACAAACATTGGCGGTAATGCTTTAAAGGACATGAGAGTTACAATAACACTTCTGATTCTAATTTCAACTTGGACCAGCTCATACACGCAGGACAATTCAACAATTAACTTTGATGGGTTAACAATTGACATCAAATCACTTGGACCACTTAACAGTGCTGACCTAGTTCAAACATTTAAAGACAAAGCCAAATTCATCGCGGACATTGGATCGACTCTCGATTCAGCGACAATCATTGTTGCGACTGATTATTACAAAGACATTCAAGTCTTTCAATCAGTTGAAACAAGTTTATCAATCTCAAATGAAGGACCGCATTGTGATTTAACCGAGTGGAAACATTACCAATCAGAATGGAAGCAGCTCGAACAGACAAAGCCAAACACATTCCAAGCGATAAAATATGACGAGTCGATTGCAAGACAGTTTCCTCAGGTGAGCATCAAGGACGTGATTGAAGCAGTTCGAAAAGAATGTGGAGATGAATGGGCGCCATTAATTAAGGATATCAAGACCGTTTACGAAGGACCCTGTGACGTTAGCATTAGTAGATATTTTTTAAAACTGAAGGCTAAGGACAAAAAAACCGGACAAAGGATTGAAAAAATAATTGAGATCAACATTCCGATGGGGTGTTAAAGCACTACCGCCAACAGAGTGTTTATGCCACCTTGGGCATACTTGCCCTAACAACTCTCGGTTTCTTTATTAAATTTGGTAACGGTGGACGCTTGACTGGTCGCGCTAAACATTCAATCATTTATTAGCGCTCCTAAGCCCAAGCCGCCATAAACACAAACGTTGTGGAGCATAGGTCGACAAAAAAGTGACCGAAAATTCGTAAATTGGGGCAAACAAAAAAGTTAAGTGACATGGGGACTATTGAGTTGAAATCGGACTTACACAAAATCCTTGACAGGATTGAAAATGAGCAGTTGCTGCGGACCATTTATGACTTTCTTAAGCAGAGAGAAACCGCAAAAGAAGGACAGATCTGGAAGACGCTGACGGACGAGCAAAAGAAAGAAGTTTATTTATCATACAAAGAGTCTCAGGACGACACGAATTTGACCGACTGGGACACCATTAAGAAGAAATATTGATGCAGGTCTTTGTCACCGCACGAGCCGAGAAAAACTTCGACTCTATTGTTGATCATATCAAGGACAAGTGGGGAGACAAGACAGCAAAGGAGTTTATTCAAAAAGTCGATGAAATTTTCAAGCTTCTCAAAGCTTACCCTTTAATGGGACAAGTTGAAAACAACGACATCAGAGGATTTCAATTATCACGGCAGACAAGAGTACTCTATAGAATAAGAGAAAATAAGATCATCATTCTTGCATTCTTTGACGTCAGACAAGACCCAAATAAAAAATTGAGTTAGACCTACGCCCCACAACAGAGTGTTTATGCCAGCTTGGGCATTTCGTGTCCTCATAACTTTCGGTTTCTTTATTTAGTTTTGTAAACGGTGGACATATGAGCTGGTCGCGTTTGTCATGCTTCGCATTTAACAAACACTCCTAGTCCCGCAACTAAATAAACACAAACGTTAGCGGCAAGCCGCATGAGACAATGAGACTTCTATTTACAATATTGACAGTTTTAACATTTGGACAATTGTGGTCGCAATCCGCAGACGATTACGTAAGAAAAATCGAGGGACTTCGAAATAAGGGACAGCTGACGACTAAGACTTCAGTTGACAAGACACCTGTGGGTTCGATGACAGCATATTATAACAATAAGAAATCACTTGTTCTAATTAGCACCCTGACAGACGCAGAAGCCTCGGGGACTGAGACGCTCTATTTTTTCAGAGACGGTATCTTAACGAAAGCATTCATAATGGCATCAACATTCAAGTCAAATGATGGATGGAAAGAGTATTATAAAAAACACAAATCAGTTGACAAGTGCTATTCATGTCACGGTGAACCATATTGTCGTGTGACCGCAATTACATTCGCGGACAGTGCGACATTTGCGGCTACCGAAAATAAAAAGCAAAGAAAAATAACACAGGACGAGAAGACCAAAATGTTGACCGAGCTACAGAAGACAAGTGAGGAATTAAAAATCCTCGCAAAGGAACTGCAGTGATGCGGCCAGCCCCTAACAAGGTGTTTATGCCAACTTGGGCATTCCGTCTCCTCACTACTTTCGGTTTCTTTATTTAGCTTTGTTAACGGTGGACTTGTAGGCTGGTCGCGTTTGTCATGCTGCGCATTTAACAAACGCTCCTAGCCCAAGCCGCTATAAACACAAACGTTAGCGTTCATGCCTTTTGACACCTTCGACAAAAGAATGAATGAGAATAATGACAATTTAACTTTACAACTGTGGAAGAGTTTCGGACAAGCATTTTTGAAAAAAATAAGGAAAAAAGTAGAAGGCGTATACTCTATAATATTGGAATCTTTACAGCTATCCTGGCAATTTGGGCCTTATACTTCATTGGACTTCCAATCATTGGACTAAAAACATATATTGGCTTTACAGTTGTTATGATCGGTATTAAACTGTATGATGACAAGTATATGGGAATAAGTGCCTATGGGGAACGAAAGGCTAATCTAGTAATCGCAGAGGAGTATCTTGAAATTAGGGATGTTAAAATTTCATATACAGACCTTACCGATTTAGTAATATACGTTGACGAATACTTAGGAATGCCAAAAGAGATTTTCGGTATTCATCACGGTGGTAACAATAAGATTGAGTTTAATCATAAAGGACGACTTGTTTCAATCAACTACGTCATAAAAAACAAACAGGACTATGACAGGGTTTTACGACTGGTTACAGGAGTAGAAAAAAATCCAAGCCTAAAGAGAAGTTTGAAAAAAATTGACTAGTTGGCGTGGGACAGGCACGAACGCTAACAAAATGTATGTGCCATTGCGGGGTGGATTGTAAAGTTGTAGTTTAGTTTTCAAACCACGTTCGGTCACGAGACTTAAGGACGAAATAATTGAAAGACTTAAAACGGCTGACCGCCAACCGAAGTAGATTGGGTGGAGCGCACTACCTACAACATGGTGTTTATGCCAGCTTGGGCATTTCGTGTCCTCACTCCTTTCAATTTCTTTATTAGATTTGTGTATGCGGATAATGTGGACTGGTCGGCTTTGTCATTCTTAAAATCATTTACAAAGCCTCCTAAGCCCAAGCCG
>DASTYM010000157.1:0-6519 GCA_035764995.1 Cyclobacteriaceae bacterium
ATCGGAAGATCATGCAACTCGAAATTGAGCGTGAAGCCATCCGCAGGGAAAAGGATAAAGAGAAAGAAAATATACTGAGCAAAGAGATCGCTGAACTCTCTGAGGGGCGCAATTCACTTAAAGCTAAATGGGAAAGTGAGAAAGAAGTTGTTCACGGCATTCAAAAGCAGAAAGAAGCCATCGATAAACTAAAATTTGAAGCTGAACAAGCTGAGAAAGCCGGTGACTATGGTAAAGTAGCTGAGATCCGCTATGGAAAAATCACGGAGGCTGAAAAGAAGCTGAACGAGTTCCAGGCGAAGATGAAAGCAATGCAGGGCGAAAAATCGCTACTCAAGGAAGAAGTTGATAGCGAAGATATTGCTGAAGTGGTGGCAAAATGGACGGGCATCCCTGTTTCCAAAATGCTGCAAAGCGAACGCGAAAAACTTTTACACCTTGAACAGGAATTGAGCAAGCGTGTGGCAGGACAAGAGGAAGCCATTCGGGCTTTGAGTGATGCCGTGCGCAGAAGTCGCGCAGGTTTACAAGATCCAAAACGGCCCATTGGTTCGTTCATTTTCATGGGAACAACGGGGGTTGGTAAAACAGAATTATCAAAGGCTCTCGCTGATTATTTGTTCAATGATGAGCATGCGATGGTTCGCATCGACATGAGCGAATACCAGGAACGCCACAGTGTAAGCCGCTTGATTGGCGCACCTCCTGGCTATGTTGGATACGATGAAGGCGGGCAACTTACAGAGGCTATTCGCAGGCGACCTTATTCTGTTATTCTGCTGGATGAAATCGAGAAAGCGCATCCGGACGTGTTTAATATTTTGCTGCAGGTACTGGACGATGGTCGGCTGACTGATAACAAAGGCCGGGTTGCCAATTTCAAAAACACGATTATCATCATGACAACCAATATCGGGTCGCACCTGATTCAGGAAAGTTTTGAGACAATAACGGATGAAAATTATTTTGAGGTACTGGAACGTACTAAAGAGGATGTTCTTACGTTATTGCGAAAGACGGTTCGGCCGGAGTTTGTGAACAGAATTGATGAAATCATTATGTTCCGTCCGTTGAGCCAGAAAGATATTCGCAAGATTGTGGATATACAGGTTGGAATCGTGAAAAAACGTTTGGAAGAGGCGGGGGTACGAATAGAAATTTCAGATGCTGCGCGGGACCGGTTGGCAAAACTTGGGTTTGACCCACAGTTTGGTGCTCGACCACTAAAACGGGTTTTCCAAACGGAAATCCTGAACGAACTCTCGAAACAAATATTGTCAGGGAAGGTTCAAAAAGATTCTGTGATTCTCGTGGAATTAAAAAATGAAACAGATTTCATTTTCGAGAACCTTGAGGACGCAAAAGTTGTTATATAATTGGTTTAAGGAAACTCCCACATTCTAGTGGGATTGGTTGAGGGGTTTGGTTGATAGCCCTGGGGTGGTTCCCAGGGCTTTTTTTATCCAAAACCAAATCGAAATCTTGAAGACCGCGAAACGTTATTTATTTTGATCCTGCAGTTACTTTCTCTTCCCTCCAGAAAATCTTGCTCACAATCTTCCACTCTCCATTAATCTTCAGGAGATTCATAAAATCATGGAAGTAAAAAGTTCCTCCGTCAATTTCCAATCTGGCTTGGGCAGCAGTTCCTGAAATATTGATGTAAACAATTTTTGTCTTACGATCGGTCTTCTTTCCAGCACTCGCTTTTAAGCGGTTGATAAAATCTCCAATCGCCACATCATTGTAGGCGTTTGTTTTGTAGTCAACGTATTTCATGGAAGCCGTTGGATGAAAGGCCTTTCTTAAACGCAACGTGTCCCCCTGCGTTACGCCTGCAAAATAATTGTTGATCGTTTCTTTAACCGCAGCTTCGTCTGGCGACTCCTGGGCTAATACCAGCGTCACACAAAACAGGAAACAAAAGAGAATGGATGTAAACTTGATCATAGTAAAGGAAATTGGTTTCCCTTACTTACGATACCGATGGCGGTTTGTTGCGTTAAGCCTTTTCTAAACCCAAACCGGGCTTATCTGAGCATGACATAAAGCCGTCTTTCAGAATAAATCCGCCTTTTACAACATCGTTACCCAAATCCAGACTTCCGTCAAGATCAATGTATTTTGTGTTGGAACATGCAAAAGCCGCATGAAGGGCTGCGGTTATACTCACGGCACTTTCATCGTTACAACCCCAGAAGAGGTCAACTTTTTCCTGCAAGGCGATGTCGGCAATTTTTAATCCCTGACTTACACCTCCACATTTCATGAGTTTAATGTTGAAGATACCGGCAGCACGTGGAGGTTTTACTAACTCAAGTGCATCCAATGGAGACAATAGAGATTCATCGGCCGCGACCTTCGCCTTAATTTGATCAGGAAGGTTTTTCATTTCCTTCACCATTTTTGCCGGCAAAGGTTGCTCGATCAATTCAATATCAAGGTTTTTTGTTCGGTTGAAAAAATCAATAGTTTGTTGAACGGAGTATCCCTGATTCGCATCAATGCGGATAATCATCTTCTTACCAAATTGTTCGCGCAATTTCACCAGGCGCTCGATATCTTCTTCCAGGTCTTTTCCGAGTTTTACTTTCAACACTTTAAACCCCTGCTTGTCGTAATCAATTGCTTCCTTTAAAGTCTCCTCCACGTTTTTAATTCCGATGGTATTCGATGTAGGAAGTGTCTTAATTTTTTGTCCGAGAAATTTTACGAGTGGAACATTTAAAAATCTGGAAAATGTATCATGCAAGGCAATATCGAGGGCGGCCCGTGCAGCAGGATTCTTTGGAAATTTTTGCAACACCTCGAAAAGGAGTTGATTCATTTCGCGGATATCACGACCTACTAAAAAATCAAGATTTTTTTCCTGCAGCACCTCAATGGTTTGATTGAGGTTTTCACCTGTTACATATTCGCTTGGGTTTCCCGAGCCAATACCTGTTACTCCGTTCTCTAAAATAATTTCAACAAATGCATTTCTTACCTGGTCAACTGTTTTAAAAGCAATGGTATAGGGCCTGGTGTTTCCCAGGTCGGCATTCCAAACTTTGATGTCTTTAATTTTCATGCGTTCTCTTGCTTAATCAGTTTTTCAAAAATAGGAATCAATCTATCAACACCTTCTTCTAATGGAAGAATGGATGGTATGCCTAATTCCTTTTCATAATTGGTAGCGTGTTGCTTTGCCTCAGCAGTTGTCATCTTCATAGTATTCACCGTAACAGCCACTGTTGGTGCTCCGTAGATTTTTATCAAATCAATTTCCTCCTTGGGAGAAGGAACGTACGCTGGGTAATACTCCATATCCTTATACTGCTTCCTCATTGGATTGTGTTGAAGCACTGCTGCAGTTGCATCGGCAGAAACAATCCACTCTGCACCCGCTGGTCCGCTCGGGTTGCGCAACGAAGATTGTCCTTCAATAAAGATGATATCAGGCTTTTCATTTTTGTAACATTCCCAAACAGCATGCTCCATCTCTCCTGAAATAAAATCATTCAACGTAGAGTCGAAAATAAAACCATACTTTGCTCCCTGCATCCAGCCGGTTTGTCCGGTGTAAATCATTTCGGCTTTGTAGCCTGCTTTGCGCATGGCTTCAACCAAAATGCGAGTTGTCGTGCGCTTTCCCAACGCACAGTCTGTGCCAAGCACAGCAATCTTGGGGCACTTTACTTCTTTTATTTTCCCATTCCAGAAATGGAGGTCTTTAAATTTCTTTGGCTTGCGAACGTCAATAATTTCCAGGCCTTTTTTGTTTGCAATGGCTACGAGGTCAGCATGATCAGAAACATAATCATGTAAGCCATTCACAATACTGAATCCACTTTCAAGTGCTTCTTTTAATAGCACACTCAGTGATTCGGGAATAACGCCTCCTTTGGTCGCTACACCAATCACGCCATACTGCGCCTTCTTTCCGGATTTAATAAAATCTGCAATCGAACCAAAAACCGGAATATTCCGATTCTTTCCATCCAGCACTTCACCGGCATCTTTGCCTGCGTGCTTGTGGTCGACTATTCCAACAATATCAAATCGTTCTGTTCCCCGGATTAAACCATGTGCCGTCTTCGCATTAATGGTGTCGAGATAACCTCCGGTAATAATAACTGCAGTACTCTTCATAGTTTCGTTTCAGTAGAAGCGAGAAAGTTAATGGGTAATCTTTTACTTTCAAAAGTTATTAGCAGGTGCGATCGTATTTCAATACAGATTTTGAAAGATCAGTTTACTTCACAAAGACCAATACAACATACCGCGAGACCAGCTGACAGTCCTATCCTTCAACAAATTGCAGATCAGATTTGGCCTCCTGCAGGCCACCTGCGAGTACAAAACACGTGAAAGCAGGTAGGAAAGAAACTTTTTCGCAGGGTACTTAAATTGAGGTTTTCAAAAACAGATGGCACGATTTTATCTAACTTTACCAAAAAAAAGGAGGTACTATGAAATGGACAATTACTCTCGTGTTGAGTTTTGCCTTCTGCCTCGCAAACAGTCAATCCCTGGTGGGCACCTGGCAACTAACCAAACAAGCAAACTGTCTGGAAAGTGAAGTTTCCGACACAATAAAAACGGATTCGGATATGATGGCGGAGTTTTCTTCCAAATCCAATCGTTCACCGAAGGTGATGATATTCAGGTCTGACAACACGGGTGAAGAGAATATCAGGACCATGGACAAGAAAAAGAATGCCCAGGTTAAAAAGTTCCTCTATAAATATGACGGAACAACGATTTATTTACTCGATAAAAAATCCAGGCTGATCACCGGTAGTTTGATTGTTGATGAACTGACTTCTGATTCACTCGTGTACCATACTGCGGGCAAGGTTTGTGAACAGGTTATGCTGGTACGTACTCAATAATATGATTGCAACAGGCGAAAAGAAAGATATACGAAAACTGAAACTGGATGAATTGAAGGATTTCTTCGTTCAACACAACGACAAATCTTTTCGGGCTCAACAAGTGTATGAATGGCTATGGAAAAAGTCTGCTAAGGATTTCGACCAGATGACCAATCTTTCACTCCCTACGCGTGAGTTATTAAAATCACATTTCACCATCAATCACATCCATGTTGACACGATGCAGCGAAGTTCGGACGGAACGATCAAGAATTCCGTGAAGCTTCATGATGGTTTAATTGTGGAGTCTGTGTTAATTCCCACAGAAGACCGGATCACCGCGTGTGTTTCCTCACAAGTTGGTTGCAGTCTTGCCTGTAAGTTTTGTGCCACCGCCAGGTTAAAGCGTCAACGCAATTTAAATCCTGATGAAATCTACGATCAGGTTGTAGCCATTAAACAACAGGCTGAATTATTTTTTAATCGCCCGCTCACCAATATTGTTTTTATGGGAATGGGCGAGCCGTTACTGAATTATGCCAATGTAACGACTGCCATTGATAAAATAACTTCGCCCGAAGGGTTAAACATGGCCTCGAAGCGAATCACCCTTTCGACTGTTGGTGTGGCCAAGATGATTAAAAAAATGGCTGACGATAATGTGAAATTCAATTTGGCCGTTTCGCTTCACTCTGCCATCAATGACACCCGCTCCTCCATCATGCCCATCAACGATACCAATTCGCTCGAAGAATTGGGTGAAGCATTAAAATACTGGTACAAAAAAACAAAACGAAAAGTCACCTACGAATACGTGGTTTGGAAAGGCGTGAACGACAAAGAAGAGGACGCATTGGCGCTGGCCAGGTTTTGCAAGATCATCCCATCAAAAGTTAACCTGATCGAATACAACCCGATTGATGATGGTGAGTTTCAGCAAGCATCCGAAAAAGCCATTACCATGTACCAGCGAGTTTTAGAAACGCACGGTACACTTTCACACATCCGAAAAAGCAGGGGTAAAGATATTGATGCTGCCTGCGGCCAACTAGCAAATAAAGTCTGAATTGGGATTTTTTGGATTTAGGGATTATTGGATTATCACATGAACATAGAAACAGAAAAAATTAATGACCCGATAACCTACAAAATTATTGGGTGTGCTATGAGAGTTCATGCAACTTTGGGAAATGGCTTTCAGGAGGTGATTTATCAGCGAGCACTTGCCATCGAATTCAAGAACACTCAGATCTCTTTTGAACGTGAGTTAGAAGTTCCAATTTATTATAGTGAGGAGTATATAGGCACGAGAAGAGTTGACTTCTTGGTGGAGAATTCTATTATGGTTGAACTAAAAGCGATTACACAAGTCGAGGACGTTCACTTGGCGCAAGGATTAAATTATTTGGTAGCTTATAAACTTGATAAAGGATTATTGATCAATTTTGGAGCAAAGAGCTTAGAAGTAAAACGTCTGCGTCACCCTCGTAATAAAATGCCTGCTACAATCCCAAAAATCCAGGAATCCATAAATCCCAAAAATCCAAATGCAGACAATGAATGAACAGCATTTTCAATCCTCAGAGAAAGTTCGCGATTTCGTTATTGGAATGAGTGATGGGCTAACCGTGCCTTTTGCACTTGCTGCCGGGTTAAGCGGAGC
>DASTYM010000158.1:0-13086 GCA_035764995.1 Cyclobacteriaceae bacterium
CCAACTTTCACAGAGTCGATAACTTCAACTGAATTGGATGTGACGCTGGGTTGACCTTCGGAATAATTTAAGACCGATATATTCATGTCAAGTTCAAAATTCTTTTTCTCGCTATCAGCTGAATAAATAAAATCATCTTTGCGTTTCAGGTCGACAAAGGGCATTTCGTCAATGGCAGAAATGATGGAAGACGAACGCCACCACATTCCACGCCCATTCTCATCCCATACGATCGTCAATGTTCCTTCCTTTTCAGCCTGAGTTGACATTTCAACTACATCTTTATATTGAGGCGCAAAAGAAATTGTCTCTTTAAAATATTCAACTGCTTTTCTCGATCCTTCCCGATTTCCTACCATCATGGATTGAATTCCAGCGGCATACGTTTCCTCAGCTGCCTTTTCCCGGAGCTCTCCAATTTCTTTATAATAATTCTTTGGCTCTGTAATGACTTCTAATGCAGCAGGGGATGAATTGATCAAATCGTACAATGCGTTAATTTGATTATACATCAACAATGTGCTTTTATTTTTAAAAACATCGTTTGATGCCTGGACGTTGCTGGATTTCTGTTCCAGCGTTTTAAGTGCTAACGGGTAAGCTTTCTGTAATGTTTCTCTGGAGCTTTTGTGTGAAGGATTTTGCTTCAGCCAATTCACCGACTTAACCACTGCCGAGTAGTAATCTCCTTTATTATATAATTCTTTTGAAGTATAGCAACTAAAGAGGATAATTAACAGGGAGAGGTAACGGGTTTTCATACTTCGGGAAGTTCTTGAATTTGCCTCAAGATTTATACCAAAAACAATGAAACTGCTACTGCTTAAAACGTAAGAAGGTACCCATAGGGAGGTCTTTTTGCTGAGAAGATTTTAGAAAAAACTCACCACACTCAGGCTCAGCAATCTTAAAATGTGTTTTCGCGATGTTTAGTCCCACGAGGGGTGATAGCCCAACGGCATACATGCTCAAAATGAAGAATGAGTTTTTATTCTCCAGCAACTGACTGGAAAGCAAAATCAATTCATTCAACTTCTCCTGTAATGTCCACTTTTCCCCATCGGGTCCGCGGCCATATGGAGGTGGGTCCATAATCACCCCGCTATATTTATTCCCACGCTTTACTTCGCGCTTCACAAACTTCAACGCATCCTCATGCACCCAACGAATATCTTTCACATTATTCAACTGCATGTTGTTGTTGGCCCAGTTAATGCCTGGTCTTGATGCATCCACGTGCGTAACATCAGCACCAGCCAACTTCGCTACCACCGATGCTGCGCCTGTGTACGCAAACAGGTTAAGAACTTTAGGCTTTGTAGCACCCCAACTGGTGATGGAGTCATAAATAAAATTCCAGTTCGAACCTTGCTCAGGAAAAATACCAACGTGACCGAAACTGGTTAGCGCCAATCGCAGACTAAGTTTTAGACTGTTGTATTGATAATTAACCTGCCAACTCTCAGGCATGGATTTGCCTTTACTCCATCCTCCGGTAACATCATCTGAAAATCGGAATTTATCTTTTTGTTCCCTTTGAAAGCGGGCTGTTGCCCGTTTATTCCACTCCCCTTCCGACAACACCTTGCTCCAGATTGCCTGGGGCTCCGGACGAATCAACGTATAGTTACCGAAACGTTCTAACTTCTCACCTTCTCCCGAGTCAATGAGTTCGTAATCTTTCCAGGAAACGGGGCTTAATAATTTCAGATTCAAGATTTCAAATTCAAAATTGAGAAATAAAAGTACTAATTAGCCTTAGAATAATTCGAAATTTTGAATTTTGAATTGGAAATTAAAACCATGAAATCAGGCGACCTTATCTCCAGCACACAGAACCCCAAAATTAAAGGCCTGATTGCACTTGAAAAACCACGTGAGCGAAGGAGGCAACAATTGTTTGTAATCGAGGGAAAAAAAGAAATTGGGATGGCGCTGGCTGCCGATTATAAAATCGGGAACATTTTCTTCTGTGAGGATATCGTTTCGATACACGAACTCAAGTCGTTAGGCCTGCCTGAAAAATTTCATGCCCGCGTGACCAAAGAAGTGTTCGATAAAATTGCCGTTCGCGAAAATTCAGGAGGTGTGGTGGCTGTAGCGGAGATGAAAGTTCATTCACTTGATCAGATTGTGCTGAGCAAAAATCCATTGTTATTGATCCTGGAAGGTGTGGAAAAACCTGGCAACCTTGGGGCTATCTTACGAACAGCAGATGCTGCAGGTGTTGACGCGGTCATCATCTGCGATCCCCAGACAGATTTTTATAACCCGAATGTGATTCGATCCAGCATCGGTTGCATTTTCACCAAGCAAGTTGCCGCAACTACCTCTGAAGAAACTATAGCGTGGCTGAAGAAAAATAACATATCAATCCTTTGCACTTATTTGGAAGCATCAAAGCCTTATCATACGATCGACTTCAAAAAGCCAAGCGCTATTGTGATGGGCACGGAATCCACAGGGCTCACTAAAGTCTGGACAAAAAATTCAGACGCCAACATTATTATACCTATGGGCGGCAAAATTGATTCGATGAATGTTTCTACTGCCGCAGCCGTGGTTGTTTTTGAAGCCAGGCGGCAGCGCGGATTCAGCAATTAATTTATTCATCTCTCAACGCATTCACTGGGTTAGTCAGTGCCGTTCGCAACACATGGTACCCAACGGTAATTAATGTTATTACAAATGCAAGTAAGGCAGACAAGACAAACGTTGGCCACTCATTTTGCAATTCAATCCTGTATGCAAAATTTTGAAGCCAGCCGCTGGTGAAATACCATGCAACCGGAAACGCGAGCACCATACCGATACCTACTAACAAGAAGAACTCTTTCGATACCAGTGTTACCAAACTGTTTACACTTGCGCCAATAACTTTACGGATACCAATTTCTTTTGTTCGTTGCTCAGTAGTAAAGGCTGATAAACCTAAAAGTCCAAGACATGCAATGAGTATCGTTAAGCCGGAAAACACGGTAAAAATTGCACTGCGCTTTTCATCAGACTTGTATTGTGAATTAAAATCCTGATCAAGAAAAGTATATTCGAAAGGATTGTTCGGATAAACTTCTTTCCATGATTTCTCAATGGAAGTGAGTGCCTTCTGCACATCTCCTTCCTGCGTACGAACAAAAACAAATCTATTCTGCTCAGACATTAAAATCATAAGGGGTTCAATCTGATCGTAGAGCGAATTCTGATGATAATCTTTTACAACACCTACCACCAACCTCTCCAGGTTTGTATTATTGGGTCCAGCACCTTCCAAAACAAATTTTTTGCCAATGGGATCATCCCAGGCCATTCGCCTGACCATGGCCTCGTTTACCAACACAGCGAACGTTGTGTCAGAGGCTATGTCGCGGGAAAATCACGGCCCTGCACAATTTTCATTCCCAGTGTTTTAACAAAATCGTAATCGGCAGCATATAAGTCTACTCCTCTGTCAGCAAGCTTGCCTTCATTATCTTCAACCTTAAAAAGATTCTTTCCAATGTTGTCGCCAGGAGAATTGCTCGCAAAACCAACACCCGCTACTTCCGGGTTTTGTTTCAAGCGCTCTGAGAGTACGAGTGCTTTTTCCTGAAGCGTTCTTCCGCTTAGGTTCAACCGGATAATTCTTTCTTTATCAAATCCCAGATCTTTGTTTCTGATGTATTTCAATTGATCGAAAACCACAAGAGTGGAGATGAGCATAAAAATTGAAATCGCAAATTGCGACACCACCAATGCCTTTCTGAAGAGTGCGCTTCCGCCCCTGGAGGCAAGTTTGCCTTTCAGTACGTTAACCGGATTGAATCCAGATAAATAAAATGCAGGATAACTTCCTCCAATAATCCCAACAATGACCACAATGCTCAACAATCCAAGCATGATAATTGGCTGACCGATGTATGAGAATGGAAGTTCTTTATTTGCCACATTATTGAACAGGGGCAAAAATGCGTAGATGAGCACCAGGCTAATAATTAAAGCGGTCACCGTCATCACAACCGACTCGGTAACAAACTGTAACATCAACTGCATTCGTTGGGAACCCATCACTTTGCGGATGCCCACTTCTTTCGCACGATTCACCGAACGCGCTGTGGCCAAATTCATGTAGTTAATGCTGGCGATGATTAACATAAACACAGCAACGGCACTGAATATATAGATGTATGAAATATCACCTCCGGCCTCCGCTTCATCTTGAATTTTAGAATGCAGGTGAATGTCAGTTATCTTTTGCAGTTCGTACTTAACAGAAATTCCCACCGGCTCAAAAATCGGGTTGACCCGCTGTTTAACAATCGTGTCAAGGCTCGTATACATTTTGGCGAGATCATAACCGGGCGGCAACTGGATATATGTGAATACACCGAAGCCTCCCCAATTACCTTGATTTTGGGGACGCGTATTTCTTGAGATCAATGCATCGAAACGGAAATGAGAATTATTGGGAACATCTTTGATTACACCGGTTATCTTAAATTCTTCGTTCTGTTGATTTTGCAACGATTGACCAATCGGATCTGCTTCACCAAAATATTTTTTTGCAATTTTTTCTGTGAGGACCATTGTAAAAGGAAGATCAAGCGCGGTGGCCGGATCACCTTTTACAAATTCATAACTGAACATATCGAAGACTGTAGAATCAGCAAGGAAAAAATTTTCTTCATAAAACTGCTGATCGTTATTCTTGTAAAGCTGTCGGCCCATTCGAAAAAAACGAACAGCATTGCTGACTTCAGGATAGTTATCACGGAGTTCTTCCGCTAAGGGTATCTGTGCCACAGCCCATGTGAAGGCATTATCTGGCTCTTTGATGTTCGATACAATTCGATAGATGTTATCAGCATTTTTATGATAGCGATCGTAACTTAGTTCATCCAGAATATACATCAGTAAAAACAAGCTACAGGTGATCCCGATGGTCAATCCCAGAACATTGATTGCACTGTAGGATTTGTCTTTAAGGATACTCCGAACAGCGATCTTGAAAATATTCTTAAGCATACAGAGTTTGGTTAGTCTTATGGCTTGGGAATAAAAAAAGGGTCCAACCGAACGTTAACCTAAACCTAAGGAGAGACGATGTTGGCTGAACCCTTATACGTGTAGCCTGAAACAGGCAATGCTTGTTCCAAAGCTACCTATTGATGTTTGAGGTGTTTAAAAAGTTTTACGAAACAGTAGAATTTTGTTTTATATGGTAAAAAGTCTTGATGGCTTTCATTTGAAAAATGAAAAATGTGTTGCAAAACTGTACACAATTGATCCAGGCACGTTCATAATCGTACATTGTTAAATAATGTTAAAGCCAATGTTAAGAGGCATCATCGATAGGTTCCCACAATTCAATCTTGTTTCCGTCCGGGTCCATGATCCATGCAAATTTACCATAGGAGAATTCCTGCATCTCACCTACAATTTGCACACCTTCCTCTTTCAGCACCTTTACTAATTCAACCAGGTTTTCAACACGGTAGTTAAACATGAATGATTTCTCACTGGGCTGGAAGTAGGTGGTGTCTGATTTGAACGGGCTCCACGCAGTAAGTGCCGGAGATTTTGCATCAGGGTGATCTGGATCAATCCATTTAAACGATGCTCCGTATTCGTCAATGGGCAACCCTAAATGTTTTCCATACCATTCTTTTATCTTCTTAGGATCGTCTGTTTTAAAAAAAATACCTCCAATACCGGTTACTCTCTTTTTCATAATTATGCTGGTAAAATTTCTTTCCTTCTTAACACTGCCGCACTGATCAACGTGATGACTAATCCTACCGGAAAAATCTCAACAAACGTTGAGAAGCAAAACCGATAAACAGGATTCTTATACATCACGCTAAAACTCTCCATTTGCTTTTTTGCTTCCGCTATTTCCTGATCGGTCGCACCATCCGCTTTTAAATCGGCAAAGTATTTTTCCTGGTACTTTTTTGTAAACTCTTCACCGATTCGAGGATACATGACTTCCCACGAAAGTCCGTACATCGTAGACGCGATCAGCGTGATGAGAATGCCTACTTTAAAGCCTTTTCCAAACGAAATCGCACCATTCGAGTGGTTGTCACGAAATGATTTGATGCCAAAGAATACCAGCGACAACGCGATAACCATGGTGGTGTAACCAATTGTTTCACCGTTATCAAGGTTGAGAACCCCATTTTGATACATGGGCATTGTAATGAACATCACAGCAGCCACAATACTGCCGGCAATGAGGCCATAGATTAGAATTACTTTTTTCATAGTGTTTGTTTTTTGATCAAAACAAGGCCTCGACAGCCTCAAAACCTTCACCCGAAAGGGTGATTTGGTTCAATTTATATGAAATCATTCGAAAGTGTGAATGTACCTGTCACCTGTTGCCGGTTACCGGGTGACTGGAACCCAACTGGTAACCGACTAAGGTATCAGCGCCAACTCCTTCGCTCTCTGAATCGCCTGCGTCCTCCGCTTGGCTTCTAATTTCAGGAAGAGGTTGGAGGAGTGGGTTTTCACAGTGTTAAGCGAGACAAAAAGTTTATCTGCGATTTCCTGGTTTGAGTGGCCTTTGGACATCAACTCAAGGACCTCGTATTCGCGTTTACTGATTCCATACTTTTCTAATCGGGATTCATCGAACTGAAAATTGGGATTAATGATGATCGTTTTTTTACGCGTTAGCTTTAAACCAACCCAAACACCCAGCACGGTGAACATGAGGGCGATAATGCCTATATAAAATTCCATCGAAAGATCACGAACAAATAATCTGTATTCGAGGAATTTTAACAGGGTGATCAGGGCTGCCAGGGCTAAGCCGTACAGAAAAATTGTGCGCTTCATTGTTGCCTAAATTAAGCAAGACCGGCAACAACTCAATATGAATGTTGCAGCGGCACGAAACTGCTGCAACAAATATGTTAGAATAACTTAGTTCGCCCTCAATGTCTCCAACTGCTTCTTCACAGATTCATTGGCAGGGTCAAGTTTGAGGGCCCCCTCATAAGCCATGATTGATTTCTCTTTAAACCCGCCAACCATATAAGCTTCTCCCAAACTGTCAAAGCAATTTGCGGACTGAGGATAGAGGTAAACGTTGATGCGAAAAATTGTAATGGCCTCCTTAATATCACCTCGTCTTAAGAATACATAACCGGCTGTGTTTAGTTCTCCCTCATGGACCAGTATCGGGCGAAGTCTTGCGCCTAATCCTTTTACGCTAATATTATCATCCCCTAAAAGGCCTTGTTTCTGCCAGCTTCGCAATGTTTCATAGCAAGCATAACTTGGTGTATACTGACTCTTCGAAAAAATCTTGAGCAGGTCCCGTTCAAGTGTTTCTGCCGGATATTCGTTGATGCGGGCTATCTCTTTATCATTTTGAAGGATGATAAACGTGGGGACACGATAGATTTCAAGACCCGCTTCTTCATGATTAGGGCCTTGCTTATAAACAGCAGATGAATCATTCAGTGCAATCAGTTCAAGATTTTTAGATGGAAATTCAAGTTGGCTCAGCAACTTAGTCATGCGAGGCACTTCTCTCTTACTATCGCCACACCAGGTGCCAAGCAGGATTTTAATTTTATACTGACTGGGTTTTTGCTTCTTCAACTGTTCGACCACTCCCGGGTTTGGAGTATAATCGTTGAAGTTCTTGGTATACCATTCCGCGTATGGGGTTTTTTCAAGATCTGCTATCGTTATGATTCCCAATAGCTTCGGCTCGCGTTTTTGGCAGTGCGATGCTAATGGGATAAGAATAAAAATTAAAAGTGTGTACGTTACTAGTTTCATAGATTTAGGTTTTATCCTAAAACTAGCGCAGTACAATAGATGAATTTGTTAATGAATTCTCATTTGATTGTTAATGAGATGTTAAACTCACTAGTATTGAGTACTTAGTATTTAGTATTCGTAATGAGGTACCACGGCTAAATACTCTGCACTAAAGACTATGTACTATGTACTTAGGACTAACTACTAACTACTCGCACCTCAAAGTATCAACCGGATTGGCCTTTGCCGCTTTTAAAGTTTGTGAAAGAATGGTTCCTACTCCGAGTATGAGCATCAACAACAAACTCAGGATAATCTCTAATGCTCCAATGGGAATTCGATAATGCTGCGTCCCCGAGAGCATGATGTCGAACAGAAATATTGTAACTGGTGTTGCAATAATTGCTGCAATAAGCATGAGCTTCAGATAATCCTTAGAGAGCAAAACGGCAATGGCGGTTG
Organism: Cyclobacteriaceae bacterium; assembly: GCA_035764995.1. Lineage (GTDB taxonomy): Bacteria > Bacteroidota > Bacteroidia > Cytophagales > Cyclobacteriaceae > UBA2336. The sequence goes on from DASTYM010000158.1 coordinate 8,221, forward strand.
ATGATGCACCCATGACTTTTCGAACACCAATTTCCTTGGTTCTGTTTTCTGAAGTATAAACGACCATTCCCAGCAACCCTAAACATGAAATGGAGATGGCGAGGAAGCCCAGGAAACCACACAATTTTATCATGGAGAAGTAAAAAGAGTATGCGTCTTCAATTTCATTATCAAAGAAACGAGCCTCAAATTTCTTTTCTCCGCCAATCGTTTTCCAAACGGCTTCTAAGTTGGATATGGTAGAGTGCATTTCGTTGGAAGTGATTTTTAAATTGGCATAGCGAAACTCGCTGGCATCGTACCGAAAAAGGAAACTTTGGATCGGTCTTCTCAAATCGGAATAATGGAAGTTTTTGGCAACACCGATGATGCGAAGCTCTTCACCACGACCGCCATCGGAGCCCGCGAGTGTGAAAGTCTTATCAAGTGCATCTGCGGGACTGGTAATTTTAAATTGCTTCAGAAATTCTTCGTTAACAATCACATCATGCTTGCTTTCCTGCTGATCGGTAAATGATTTTCCCGCCAATAATTTTAAATCGAGGTTGGCGATGTAATTGTGATCAACGGACATTTGCAACACCTCCGTGGAATCTTTTTCACCTGGCTTTTGAATCCAAACACTGGCCGGTCCTGATACACCCAAGACATTTGATGACATGGAGACATTTTGTACGGCTGATAGTTTTGAAAATTCGTTTCTGAAAATATTATGGTCAATACCCTGAAGCTTCACATCCAAAATATTTTCCTGCGCAAAACCGAAATTATAATTCAGCGTTGCAATATGTTGCTTAACGGTAATACCTACGCCCATGATGAATCCCAACGACAATGCAAATTGTCCAACCACTAGTGCCTTTCGGAAACCTGAACCGATCGACACTTTAGAACTCGATTTGCTTTTTAATGCTTGAATCGGGTTGAGCTTAGAGAAATACAAGGCAGGTACGGCTCCAGCAACGAGGCCAACAAAAATTGCAAATGCGAGAAAACACGCTAACGTGAAGGCTGTTGGATTGAGATCTAAAAATTCAGCTGCCACCATCATCGCAGTAAATTCATCACGCAGTACAGTGAAAATTAAATATGATACACCAAGTGCAAGCAATGTTACGATAATGGTTTCGATAATAAATTGAAAGAAAATCTGGTCGCGTTGACCGCCTACTACTTTACGAAGGCCGATTTCCTTTGACCGCTTCAACGCTCTTGAGATTGAAATATTGGTGTAGTTGAAGCAAGCAGGCAACAAAATCAGCAACGTAAGTACACCAAATATTACAAAGCCTGTGTACTCCCATGTGATTCCTATCTCTCTAACATACTCGGGCCCTGGTACAATACGAGTCAATGCCTGAAGCTCAAAGGTTGCTTTAACTTCCATATCTTCCGTATAAGCTTCTTTCGCTACCTGATTCATGAAAGTTTCAATATGGTCGGGTTCTGTTTCAGCATTTTTTTCAGGAACCATTAAGTATATATACGAACGTTCCAAAACGGTCCAGGGATTGACTGATGCAGAAATAGGTTGTGTTCGTTGAATTGCTTCAAACAAAGCATACGGAGCCAGTATATCAAACTGCATGTGTGAGTTCTTGGGCAGGTTTTTTAAAATACCAGTCACTTCAAATTCACCGAACGTACCCATCTTAATCACTTTGCCAATCGGATCCTCAGCACTGAACATACGCTCTGCGGCTTCTTGTGTGATGATGATGCTGTGTGGCTTGGAGAGTACCGTTGCTATATTTCCTTTCACCATCGGGAACGTGAATACTTTCAGAAAATTGGGATCAACAAAATATCCGTCAAGTGGAAGTTCCTTTCCATTGAATTCAGCCTCCGCTGACAGGCTTTTATCGATGCGAACGATTTCCGCAGTGCCTCCATATTCTGATTTAAACTTTTCTGCCAATGGAATGGGGGAACAGACGAACTCCCAATTATTGCGGATGTTCGTTTTAGAAATAACCCGATAAATCCGATCCTTATTCACGTGAAATTCATCATACGTTGATACATTGATCAGCATCGCGATGAGCAGCAAACTGATCGACATTCCAATTGCCAGGCCCAACACATTGATGATGGTGAAAAATTTATGTTTTGCCAGACTTCGTGTGGCGATAACAAAATAACTTTTGAGCATATCCATAGAATATTCGAATGATGAGGGTTGTTTGTGAGTTGGTCGTTTCCGTTTCTTGACGGCATACGAGGTCATTAATGAAAAGATGTGAATCCAGTATTTAGTTTTTGCCTTCCGCAAAGGCATCCGTTCAGAATTGATATAAAATAATTCATCGATGTCGCCTCGTAAATCTTCTACGGCCGAATCGGCACAAAACCAGTCAAATAGCTTTTGTGCTAAGCGCGGAGGGGCTACATGATCCTTCATGCAGAAAAAGCCAGTTTCACTTTTGAGAGATCCCACAGCTCGTCACGCAAGGCTTTCATTTCACGCAAAGATGAAATGCCAAGATTAGTCAGTTGGAAAAACCGTTTGCGTCTCCCTCCCCGCTCCTGAGTTGGATCCCCCAACCACGATTTGATTAGTCCTTTTTCTTCCAGCCGTGTAATAGTGGAATGCAGCGCACCTATGCTAATCGATCGATCAGTGCGTTTTTCAATGTTTTCTTTGATGGCAACACCATAAGCATCTTCGCCCAGTGCTGCGATTGTCAGGAGTACAAGCTCCTCAAATTCACCAATGTATCCTTTCATGTATAGTCAGTTAAAGGTCTATACGGAAAAGGGTGGTTATATGTTTCTATTTTTAAGAGGAAATAATCTACTGCCGTTTATAAAAAGCTGACTGAATTAGAAATGGTTTAGCCGGGGCATGTCAAAAGACTTAGGGCCTCTTTGTGATTTCGTGGCAAGAAGTAGCCACAAAGGCATCTTAGACACAAAGTGTATTTTGTCACCCAGGAGAACCTATGATTTATGATTACGATGGCAGTAAGTATCCTTACATCTAAAAATAAGACTGTAATGCCTTTAATTGATTGAGGCTTTTCTTCTTCTTAAATGACTCATTAGGTAGTGCTAGTATTTTCTGAACAAATTGATAATTCTCGGAATCCTTTTCAGGCGACCAGAAAGCAAATCTTTTTGTTACACCACCTTTGGTAAATGAACCATTAACAGTTATCCCATCATTGCCATAGGATTTTTTAATAGCTGTTACTGAATCGCCTCTCCAAAAAACTCTCTCAACACTTATTGTATCTATACTTCCTTTAATTATAAAGTTGTAGGTTTTCAGGAAATCTAAAATTGGTATGGCTTTATCTTGACTAACATCAACTTCTTCACGGCTCTCAATCTTAGAATTTTCCTTGAATTTGAAAACGACCAATTCAATCCAAAATATTCCTCCTTGTACTTCATGAAGCGTCAAAGTACAATTGTTCGAAAATGATGGCTCAAAATTTACTCTTAAGATTGATTGATTGTTTTGTTGAGCAATAGCATCAGAGGCAGAGAAAATTAAAAGACAAAGAATGAAACTCAGCCACATAGATCAAAAATCTAATCAGGTCTAATATGGATTGGAATTGTAATTTTTGTGCATACAGGTTTCCCTTGCAATTTCCCTGCCCTCCAATCTGTTAATAATTTCGCTTGTTTGGTTATATTATTTTTGCAATCCCCTTCCAATCCGACCACATCAATGTTAACCACTTTACCTTTTTCATCAATAGTCCAGATTAATTGTCGTAGCTCCTCAGGTTTGCAATTCTTGTCAAACTTAAAATTCTCTCGAATATCCCGTATCAAATCTGAATTTCCACTTTTATACATTGGCATTTCATCTACAACTGTATAGGTCGTATCGCAGACCGATGCCTGAGAAGCACATCTATTGAAAGTTATTGAAATAACAAAAATTAAAACTAAGTGTGTCCGCATAAAACATTTATTTACGTTTAATTCTCAACCAAACGCTTGGCGGAATTTGGCCAGAATATTATTGAAATCAAAGGACACCAATACTTAAAGTTCAATCCTGCTATCAAGTACGTTGAAGAAATGGTGAACGCTGGAACAGATATTACCACAATGCCGGCAACGGTGGATGACTCTATTTGGGATTACTTTGTGATGAAACCTTAATATATTTATCAGATAAAGGATAAAATAGAATGAAGGATAACAGCGATGAAATAAAAAAAGCCCTTGGTACTCTTGTATGGGATTTTGGAATGCTTGAGGTTTACCTTAAAATAATTGCAGCAAAATTAATTTCTGATGACGCAAAAATTGGTGGAATTGTAATCTCGGAGATGTCCTATAGGAATTTAATTAATGCGTTTGACTCCCTGATGAAATATAGTTATTCAAATCATGATATTAGAAATATCTTGAAAGAACTCAACGATGTCGAAGCACAAAGAAATACATATATCCATAGTGCATACACTGAGTCTCCAAAAGACAGTGCAAATATTCATCGATTTAAATTTACAGCAAAACAAGGTAAGGGGTTATCGGTAACTGCTGAACAGGTTGATGTTCGGAATATCGAAAACACCTGTGAACGGATTAGAGTTGTAAATAATGAATTAGCAAATCTCGCGCGTAAAATTTGGGGTGATGCTGTATTGAAATTTGTTTGAAAGAAACAGCAATCAGGCTAACCCTCCTTATTTCTTGGTTTGACATTCCAACAACACTGACAACTCCTGTCTCACTATCAAAGTCCTATTCCGAATATGGATTCAAGTTCCTTCCTTTGTCAGAATATCATTCAAAAAATGGCTGAAAAATTTCCCTACGAACTAAGATCAATACTTAACACTACCTACATTAAAGTCAAGTGTATCCTGCACTTATCAAAGCATTGGGTGAAGAACAGGT
>DASTYM010000159.1:0-3130 GCA_035764995.1 Cyclobacteriaceae bacterium
GACAAAATCACCCGGTTCGAAATTATTGACCGTGCACATCCCTCCTTTAATGAACCAACAAATGGATGTGTTTCCAACAATACGCTCTATTATGTTGCGAACAGTCAGTGGGGTGGGTACGATAATAAACATCAACTGAAACCTGTTGACCAACTACAGGATATTGTGGTGCTGAAGACTGATTTGAATAAGATCAAGTAGTCTTACAGCCTTAATCCCTTGAATAACTTGCCGTTACTATTTTTAAGGTTGGCCTTCCAGTTGTAGATAGTGGCTTTGGATACAGTGTGTTCTCTGGATAAATCCTGGATGTTTTGCCAGCATCAAATTCCTTGAGAATGTTGAAAGTCTGGCTTCCGTAAAGCGCTTTTTTTCATTTTTAACGGTTTAAAGTTAGACCTTTTGTCTAATTCAAAACTGTCCTATTTTCGGGGGAGCTTACATATCCCGCTCCTCCGTGGGGTTGTCGAGAAAATTTTTTCAACCTGTATTATCAAAGTTGGCATCTGATTAGCTCTCCTCATTAGGTTTGAAAATAACTAGCTAAATCAATTTCTCCTTCTTCAGAATTGTTCAGCTTAATTAGCATAATTTAAAAATCACTTCATTATTGTTCCGTATTCGGACACCTTGTATATCTCTATGCCATTTTTGATAACATATATGTAAAGGTTGTCAGCGTTCATTGATGCGAAATATGAAAATATTACATCACGACCTGGAGAAGTTTCATCCGAGGAAACCGGGTCTGCCAATGAAAGATTATCTAGGTTGAAAATTTTCTTGTCCAATTCGAATGGATGCAGTTTGTCAGATTTGGTATCATAAAGGCAGAATTTCTCCGGGTTAGATTTGTGACTTAACAGCCAAACATTCCTGTATCCACATTCGATCCTGTAATTCTGAGTCTTTCCATTTGGTGATGTAATTGCACGCGTAGTCAAACGGTTGCCTTCAATTTGATTGAAATCAATAGGATTAGTTTTAGATGCATCGACATTTGGGTTTTTCTGCCCGGAGTATTTGTCTATCATAAACGCATTCTTGTGCATGAATACTTTATCCCCGTCAGCTGGAAATGTTGTGGTCTTATCCACTTTTAGTGTATCAATTCTTCCATCAACGTGGAGCAGGTAATTGTTAAATAATAAACTCGTAGTATTCACAATAATTGGTTCGATTTCCAGAAGACTGTGAGGGACATTGAATGTTTTCTCATCTTTAGTACTTGCTTCAATGTCGACAACACGGAGAGTTGTTGAGGTCATGCTCGGGCCAAGGGTAAGCCATCCGATCCTAGTTTCATCAAAATAAAAATTAAAACCAATCGCTCCCGTAAAGTCATACTTTAGAATCATTTTTTTGGGGGTCTCATACAATCCATTAACCCTTATAAGGTCTTCTTTTTCGAAATCATAAACGTATTTTATCCCAAAATCATCAATCCCGAGTACACTCCAGCTAGAATATTGGACCCAAAAATCTTTTTCATTGTTAAAAAAAGCCGGATCTGCATTTCTGTATTTAGCAACATAATTTTGAATTTTTGAATCGTATATTTTTTCAACACTTATTGGTTGCTTCTGGCTACTACATGAGTTCCAAAAGTTAAGGAGAGAACAAAAACATAGTATAAACCTCATTCTCATTTGGTTAAGTTAGGTCTGGCCCAATATTTAAAAGTATGGTCTTTTGAATTTAGCGTTGATGCATTAAAGTAACCGGTTGATTTCCATATAGCAGGATTTTTGCATTTTTCTTTATAACATTCTTCCATGGTTTTAAATACTTGAACTTCAATACCTTCTTTGTTTTTAACTTTGTAATCATCCCAGCCATTGTCGCAATGGCATCCTTGATTCCCTGCATTTACAACATGAACAACGTTTTCTGCTACTTGGACGACTATTCCCGTGTGTGCGTATTCCTTTGCCCCCTTCCAATTTCCTTTCCAGAGCAAAATGTCACCCACCACGACATCACTGGGATTTGATCCTGTAACACATAATTTAGTTTCTTCACGTGCTTTATACCAATCTGACTGTATTTCACAATCACCAGACGCAATTTTAAAGCCTTCCTCAGTTAAGACATCATAAACAAATTCTGCGCAATCAACATAGACATCTGTTAGACGTGCTGGCTCAAGGAATCGACCGTAGCGTCTCGTATCAGACCCATCCATTCTATTCGCAATCTCAGCTCTTTTGTTGCCACTATCATCGATTTCTGGTTTTTCAACTTTACATCCCTTCAGTTTCTCCAGCAATTTTTCAGTTCGTTCCATCAAAGCCTCGTCCAATCCATTAATCCATTGTTTCTTCGAGTCACTGTTAATATAATCTCTGACCGATTTCACACATGAAGAATCAAGTCCATCCATTGGATAGAACGCTTCATTGAATTTGCTTTTCCTCTCGCCATCGTTCAATGCAGTATCATATTTTGAGATTACAATAACCAGCAAATTGAAGTCCGAAAAAACCAAATCTTTTGCAAGGTACGCTTTTGATTCTTTCAAAATCTTTTCTCTTTCTGTTTCTAGCGAAGCTTCAACATTGTTGCCTTTATGAACCCATAAAGAAGTGATGAGGATCAGTGTCTTCAAAGTGTCCTTGTCCAGCAGCTCCAATTTGCTGTCAACACCTGCTACAATATCCTGAGCGAATTGATCTTTCCCTTTTGTAGTTCCCCAGGCTGTTTGCTTAAGCGTATTTTTTACCACAACGTATTTGCTATTAAAAAAAGTCTTGAACAGCTTCCCGACCAACGCAACACAAACTGCCACATCTACTTTCTCTTGAGGTGCGTTATCCTGACTCTCTTCGGTTGTGAATTCGTCCGATAATACTGTTGCTACGTCCACTCCAAATTCAATCGAGGCATATTCACCAGAATCCAAGTATGTAGTAATGTTAGCTGATATTGTCCTCATTTGGTCCCTATACTCGTCTAAACACGGTGGAAGTACAGGCATAAGCATCTCAATTTCATCTTCGAATAAACTCGGACCACCGCCCCTGCCTGGTTGAGTTTGATTTATTGACGCTTGATATTCATCAACCGCTCTCTTGTACTTCCGTAAGGCGACTAAAACTTTCTTGTAGAGGTTGTTTAATATTCTTCCACT
>DASTYM010000160.1:0-11814 GCA_035764995.1 Cyclobacteriaceae bacterium
AATCCCCTCAAAATATGTCTACTACAACAAATGCCTCCATACCTACTGAATTATACACCCCGAAAACCATGTTTTCACTGGGAGGTGGATCTGCAGCCGTGTGGATTTTTACCACCATTCTGGCCTGGGTGTTTCATGTAGACGTTGACAAGTATAAATGGATTGGATTGTGTGTGGCTATGGCATTGTCTTTCATAGGAGCTGCCACAGTTAAAAAATTAAGTGTCAGACTTTCAACAGTTGCATTTTTTAACGGCCTTTTGATATACATCACCGCTGTTGGCATTGATTCTATTAACCAAGGTATCAATTCAGAAAAAACAAGTGCAAAAACCGAAGCTGCTCTGATTTCGTTCACAGCTCATAAACCGTGGTGGCCTGCTGTAACATTATTGGATTCAATTAAAAAGGTCAGTGCCCAGTATGTTGAAGCGAACCTGAAGCAAGAAGACCTCAGTAAGGAAAATATGTTATTGCATGATTCACTTACGATGACGAGACTTGAACTGCAAACTATTCGGCTGCAAGTCAGTAACCCGGGTGATAACAAATCGGTACAAACCGATGTCAATGAGAAGTTGCTTTCTCAATTACAAAGGTGCACAGCTGAACTCCAAAAGAGATGCCCTGAAATTCCCCGACCCGTTGAGGGAAAGCCAGACCTTTCTGAATTCAGAAAATTGAATACTGAACTTCTGGAGAATATCAATCAATACCTTTCTAAAGGTCAGCCTAGCACCTGTGATGATTTATATTTGTTGAAGGATTTGAATGAGAAGATTTATTCATTCAAACTACAATTGGAAGAGATCAACAAGGAGATTGGTCATCAACATTGATCAGGCTGATTTCTGATATTTCAGAATGGCCCAACTGTTGAGGAGTACAGCAAATCCCGCCACCTTCAATAAGTGAAATTTAATATCATCAAAGCCGCTTCCCTTCAGAATAATCATGCGCATGACATCGATCATGTAAGTCACCGGATTTAATTTTGCGATCATCTTAGCCCACTCGGGCATGCTGTCGATGGAGGTGAATAACCCGCTCATCAAAATGAAGATCATCATGAAAAAGAAAGCGATGAACATGGCTTGCTGCTGCGTATCCGTAAAAGTGGAGATTAACAACCCGAACCCTAAAACAGCCAGTAAGTAAATGGCTATGAAGCAGTAGAGCAAAAGAAGACTTCCCTCTGGTTTGATCCCATAAACTAACCACGAAACTATTAGTCCAAGCGTGAACACAATCAATCCCAAAACCCAGAATGGGATAAGCTTTCCTAAAATGAAGTGATGCTTTTTGATGGGTGTAACGTTAATCTGTTCGATTGTTCCGATTTCTTTTTCTTTCACAATGTTTAATGCTGAGAGGTATCCGCCAATCATTGTTAACAACACAGCCAAAATACCGGGCACCATGAAATTCCGGTAGTTCATGTGGACGTTGAACCAATTGGAAGGTACGATTTCGATCACGGGAGTGGTGCTAACTTTTGGGATTGAGATCTGCTCAAAACGAATGTCTGAATTAAAGTCCCGAATGATTGATCCGATATACGATCCACCAACGCCTGCTTTCACGCCATTAATAGCGTTCACGGCAAGAAATATTTTTTGATAGTCTTCCCGAACGAGATTCTTTTCAAAGTCACTTGGTATTTCAAGGATTAAATCAGCCTGGTCGGATTCAATTAGTTCGAGCGCTTCGTTGAATGATGCATTGTAGCCAGTCAGTTTAAAGTACCCTGAAGCTGTGATTTTTGAAACGAGTTTTTGGGAATAAGTGGAGTGATCGTTGTCAACAATTGCGAGGTTGATATTTTTTACCTCATAGTTAGCAGCAAGCGGAAGAATTAAAAGCTGCACGACCGGCACAACCAGAATCATCGCAACAATCGCTTTATTACGGAAAATTTGGCCAAATTCTTTTCGAAGTAAAAAGCGTAGCGTTCTCATGCTAACCGGATTTTAAAGTTTTTAATGGCTACTGTAGTCAGGAAAAGCGTGATTCCCAGCAGGATCAATGTTTCTTTCCAGATTGATGCAAAACCCAGTCCCTTAATCATGATATTTTTAACAATGATGTAATACCACTTGGCGGGTACTGCATTGGAAATAATTTGTAATGGCAGTGGCATATTTTCAATCGGAAACATAAACCCACTAAAGAGTAAGGTTGGCAATAGCATGCCCATCAGTGAAATAAGCATGGCCACCTGTTGAGACTGGGTTCTCACTGAAATCAACAAACCCAGCGATAAAGAAGTAATAATGAATAGCGTACTTTCTGCGATCAGCAACAGTACACTTCCATTTACAGGGAGATCTAAAACAAAAACACTGAGCAAGAGAATGCTAATCACATTGACAAGAGACAGAATCAGGTAAGGCACTGCCTTAGAGAGTACAACCAGGATTGGTTTGAAAGGAGATACCAGCAAAATTTCCATCGTCCCAATTTCTTTTTCTCGTACAATGGAAATAGCGGTCATCATAACACATACCAACATCAGTACTAACGCCATTACGCCAGGGACAAAATTGTGAGCTCCCTTAAGCTGCGGGTTGTACAACATCCGCGTTTCAGGAAGAATTTGCAGCGGTGCAGCGTTGGTTTTATTTAACTCCATTTGATAATCGGCCACCACCGATGAAATGTAGTTTGTTAATGTTGTGGCCTGATTGGGATCCGTGGCATCTAAAATAACCTGAAGCTGAGATTTATTGTCATGCATCAGATCATGACCAAAGTTTTCGGGGAACACAATCGCCATTTTGATTTTCCCGGTTTTGAAGGCCGCCTCAATTTCCCCCTGACGCATCAACGACTTTTCTATTTCGAAATACTGACTGGCCTCTATTTTGGCAATGAGTTCTTGCGAAATGTTGTCTTTCGCGTAGTCTGCGATAACGATCTTTGAATTCTTGACTTCATTCGATAAGGCGAAACCGAAGATAAGAATTTGAACGATTGGTAATCCGAAAAGTATCACCATTGTTTTTCTGTCGCGTAAAACATGTGCAAACTCTTTCTTTACAAATGTCAAAAACTGCTTCATCTACTTATATTTTTTTCTAATACACCTCAGTATTTGCCCCTTTAGGAGAGCGGGGTCAATCCCCTCTCTTAGCCCCTCTCGCTAATTCATAAAATACTTCATCCATCGACCCAGCTGAAAATTGCTTCTTAAGATTTCCAGGTGTATCCAACGCTTTAATCCGACCATCCACCATGATTGAGATGCGGTTACAATATTCTGCTTCATCCATATAATGAGTAGTGACAAAAATGGTAATCCCTTTCTCAGCTGCTTCATAAATCAAATCCCAGAATTGCCTGCGGGTAACAGGATCAACGCCACCGGTTGGCTCATCCAGGAAAACAATTTTTGGTTCGTGAAGTACGGCCACAGAAAACGACAATTTTTGTTTCCACCCCAACGGGAGTGAGCCAACTAACTTCTTAGTCTCGCTTTGCAAACCAAGCTGATTGATCAGCTCCTCACTTTTCGATTTCAGAGTTTTATCCGACAACCCATAAATCCCACCAAAAAATTGAATGTTTTCGACTACTGTCAAATCTTCATACAACGAAAACTTCTGGCTCATGTAGCCAATGTTCCTTTTGATCTGCTCGGTTTGCTTGTACACATCAAACCCTGCAATTGTTGCTTCGCCTGATGATGGAATGGAAAGTCCGCAGAGCATCCGCATCGCTGTAGTTTTTCCCGCACCGTTGGCTCCCAGGAAGCCAAAGATTTCACCCTTACTTACTTCAAACGTGATTTCATTCGCGGCAACGAAATCGCCAAAACGTTTGGTGAGCTTATCGGTCTTTATCACAACTTCCATATCAATTCTTTAAAAGTTTGATAAAACAATCTTCGATGGTTGGTTCAATTGGAGCTAGTTCAACATCAAGATGACCAAGTGAATCCAGATGATGCAGCAAGTCTGCTTTGGTTCGCGCATCATCCTGCTTTAGGGACAAATGCAAGTATTCACCAAAGGCATAACAACTCAACGTGTTCTGATAGCTATTTAAATCACGCACGAGGTTATACATTTTCCGTGCACGGATTTTATACAAATTCCAATCGTAAGCTTTCACGGCATCTTCGGGAGTGTTGATGCCCAGAATTTTTCCATTTTGAATCAGGGCAATCCTGTCGCACATGGTAGCTTCATCCATATAGGGAGTTGAAACCACTATAGTGATGTCTTGTGCTTTTAACCGTTTCAGCATTTCCCAAAATTCTTTCCGGGAAACCGGATCAACACCTGTCGTAGGCTCATCCAGGAATAAAACAGTTGGCTTGTGAATCAAGGCGCAGCACAAGGCCAGCTTTTGTTTCATCCCTCCTGATAACTTTCCCGCTCTGCGTTTTTTGAATGGCTCGATCTGCACGTAGATGTCGCGAATCAAATCGTAGTTTTCTTCTACTGTGGTACCGAATACAGTAGCGAAAAAATTCAGATTTTCCTCAATGCTTAAATCCTGGTACAACGAAAACTTTCCCGGCATGTAGCCAACGGTGTTGCGGATGCTTTTATAATCTTTTACAATGTCAAAACCATCTACGGTTGCGGTTCCACCATCGGGAAGAAGAAGTGTGGTCAACATGCGGAAAATACTGCTCTTCCCTGCGCCATCCGGGCCAATCAACCCAAACAATTCTCCTTTGTTGACAGTGAATGAGACGTTGTCGACCGCCACGGTTTTTTCCTTGCCGTAAGTCTTTGTGATATTATTGAGTGTAACCGCCTGCATGATTACAGCTTTACATCCGCGTACATGCCTATTTTCAGCAATCCATCGTTCTTCACCCGAATCTTCACAGCATACACCAGGTTGGCGCGCTCATCTTTTGTCTGGATAGTCTTTGGTGTGAACTCGGCTTTATTGCTAATCCATTCAACAACTCCTTCATATTCCTGGTATTCATCGTCATTTTTGTCCACCAACACTTTTACTTTTTGATTCAATTTCACTAAGGCAAATTGATCTCCAGTCATGTAGGCGCGCAGCACTAAAGTTGATAAATCGGCAATTTTATAGAGCGGTTTTCCTATGACAGTCATTTCGCTTGCCTCAGCATATTTGGTCAGCACGGTTCCGTTAACCGGATTGGTAATCGTACATTTTCTCAATTGGTCGTTGATTTGGGCTAGCTGTACCTGAACAGTGTTGCTTTGCTCGTTGATGGAAGAAGTTCGGGTTCCAAATTCACTTTTGAGCGCTGTAATTTTGGATTGGATCACAGCAATTTTTGAGTTGATGTCATCCAGTTGTTTTTGTGAAGCCACTTCGCCCTTTACCAAGTTCTCAATTCGCTTTTTATCGGCAAGGGCATTGTCAAGTTCTTTTTCAAGAACTTCGATCTGTGGTTTGACATCCGGGCTGCCCGATAAAATTGCTTTCTTGTTTTGTAATAGCTGCAACCGCTGCAGATAAAGCTGTGTGCTATCAATAAAGCCTACCGCTGTACCTTGCTTCAACTCATCGCCTTCATTGATGTTCAGTTGCAGAATTTTCCCTGAAGCCTCAGCTGAGACAATAGTTTCAACTGCTTCAAAAGTTCCTGAAGCATCATGGTTGTTCGAATTGTTGTTACACGATAACAATACAACGCACAGGAAAAGGATAGGGGTAAGTAACTTTTTCATATGAATATTTTAAAGTCTTAGTTTCCGCTAATGGTTTTGTAGTTATAGATGCTCAATAATAATTGAATGCTATGCAAGGCCTGATTATTTTTTGCTTCACTTTCTCTGTTCATGGATGTCAGCAAATCATTCATCGAAGCCAAACCATTGTCGTATTTCAATTGATATGACTTGGTAATGCCTTCTTTCAGTGCTACGATTTCATTGTCCTTATTTAATACAGCCTGATGCTTTTCAATCTCTGCTGTGGTTTGTTTGAGCTGAAGATTATTGTTGAATTCAAATGTTTCCTGTTGGTTAGAAATCACACCCGATTGGATCTTATCGAGCTGCTTATTGTTTGAAGTTTTGTAAAGATTAGCAGTACTCCACGATAAACTAGCACCAAGCAAAGTAATATGATCAAAGGTTGTAGGACCAAAACTTATTCCCGGTTGCATCATCATCCCAATGCCCATTAAACCTATCTTCGGCATGTTCCCGACATTGTTGAAAGATGACTTCGCCTCAATAAGATTTCGCTGGTTCGAATAATATCGCAGTTCTGCGCGATTGTTCGTGAACGTTGAATAAGTTTCTATTCCACCAGGTCTACTCAGCTGAACATTTTCATTGAGCGGCTGCCCAATCAAATGCGAAAGCATGTCAACATATCCTTTTCTCGTATACCTGAATTCGATTTTCTTTTGATCTGCATTTAATACTTCAGCTTTTACTTCATCCACATCACTTTGAAAAGCATAACCGTTGTCTTTCGTAATTTGAATTTTATTGAGGTTGCGCTGAAGATTTTGGGTGAGGATATCCAGTTGCTTTACTTGTTCGTCAATAACTAAGATTCCGAAGTAAACCTGGTTAAGCCGTTCACGCAGACTTTGCAAATTCATTTCGACATTCGCCTTTTCAACTTCAGCGCTAGCCTTGATAACATTTTTTTGTGCTTTTGTTGCTCCGCCATCCCAAATGGTCTGATTAAGTTGAGCAATGCCAATGAATTGAGTTTTACTGGGCTCCTCTGATCCCGGAAATGGGATGGAAGGAATACCATCCAGGTAGGCACCAATGGCTGTAACACTTATTTGAGGCAGATATGCCTTGTTAGCATTGGAAATTGAATACTCTTTTGATTTTTCAATCAAGCCAAACTGCTTGGTTAGCGGGTAGTTTCGTTTTGCCATCGCGTAGCAGCTGTCGAGATTTAATTGAGCGTCTTGTGCCCAACCTAATTGTGGCGCTATGAAAAGTGCTCCGAGTATCCAGCTGCTTACTTTCAGTTTCATTGCTTTCATTGAGATAAGTTTTATCATATCAAAAATATTTCAAATGCCTTTGAGGATGGAATCAAACCACATTGGAATCATTTTCTTTCGCTCATCCATCAGTTTATGAAAGTCTTCTGTTTTCAGACTGCCAACATGTTGCAAGAGTGGGCCAGCCACAAATGGAAATACTGTTAATCCCATAATGTTAATCAGAAGATGCATGGGGTGCATTTTTCCTTTGGTAGCAGCCAGCAATTGCTTGAAAAAAGCCGACTCCAGCAAAAGGGTTTTTACTTTCATGGTGTCAGCTAATTTTTCCGGATTCGTTCTGATTTCAGTCAGCACAAATACGGGCAAATCAGGATTGGCTTTCAGCATATTGATGTACTCTTCAGCAATCACTGCTACTTTTTCGGTGAGCGAGCTCTTTTCATCATGCAGAACACTTTTTAACCCCAGTAGAAATTGCTGCAGGTTCTCCATCATCACGATATCAAATAGTTTTTCTTTGCTACGGAAGTAATAGTTCAGCAAGGCCAGGTTAATGCCGGCCTCTTCAGCGATGTCGCGCGTGCGGGCAGCTGAAAAACCTTTTTTGGTAAAGACCTTTCGTGCTGCTGCCTTAATTTTTTCTTCGGTAGTCTCGTCAGTGGGTGCTTTTTTCGTGGCCATTGCTTTTTATCTCCTTTTGCAAAGGTAGAAGTCATTTTTTGAAATTAAACGTCTGATTTAATCATTTGTTTAAAGAATGATTTAAATCAGCTTATTTGTAATTATTCTAAATAGAGCATATCATTGCATATTATTTATAATCAGTCTTAATAAATATGAAAAACCTTTATCTGACCGCCTTAATCACCATTTCAATTCTCAATTCTGTCCAAGCCCAGCAATCTGTTGGCGTTATCAAGGGCACTGTCACATCCATTGATGGCCAGCCGGCTCCATACGTTAATGTCCACTTTAAAGGAGAAAACAAGGGGACTATAACGGACAGCGAGGGAAAGTTTGAACTCAAGCGTGTCAAAGAAGGCACCCACGTCATAGAGGTTTCATTCGTTGGATTTCAAACACAGGAAAAACAAGTTGAGGTGGTGGCAGGACAGACCGTAATTGCAGACTTTGCACTTTCAGAGAGTTCAGAACAACTGAATGAGGTTGTGGTAAGCGACACTCGCAGTATGAACGAAAAAACGGTTGCTATTGGCAAAGCAGGAATCAAACCAATGGATCTTCCCCAAAGTTTAATTGTTATCGACAAGACTTTACTTGAGAATATGCAGGTTGGTCGTCTCAGCGATGTCCTCACCAACACGAGTGGTGTATACATCATGGGTACAACCGGTGGAGTGCAGGAAGAAATAGCCGGCCGGGGTTTTAGTTACGGAAGCACCAATACATTTAAGAACGGTGTACGATTCAATAATGGTGTTATGCCGGAAATGAGTTCACTTGAACGTGTTGAAATATTAAAAGGCAGCGCTGCTATTCTTTTCGGAAATGTTGCAGCGGGAGGAGTTTTGAATCTTGTTACCAAGAAACCTTCTTTTCAACATGGAGGTGAAATATCGTTCCGTGCCGGGAGCTATGATTTCTACAAACCGTCAATTGATATCTATGGCTCTGTCAATAATAGCAGCACAGTTGCCTATCGCATAAACACTACCTATGAGAGTGCCGGAAGCTTCCGCGATAACGTGTCATCCGAGAGAATTTATTTCAATCCTTCGTTCTTAGTTAAAGCCGGTAAAAAGACAGAGATTTTGCTTGAAGGTGATTTCCTGAAAGACAACCGCACGCTTGATTATGGAACAGGCGCCATTGACTATGAGATAGCCGATGTTCCTCGTGATCGATTTTTGGGAGCAAGTTGGTCTTACTACAAAGCCAAACAATCAAGTGCCACTGCTACCGTAACGCATACATTCAATGAAAACTGGGCAATCAGTGCAATAGGATCGTACCAGGGATACAACAATGATCAGTATGGAACAACTCGCCCAAATGCTTCAGGTCAATTTGTTCAGCCGGATGGACGTTGGGTTAGGGGACTGCAGCGCAGTGGAGCTGACCAGCATTATGCAATCGTTCAGTTAAACGTTACAGGAAAGTTTAATACAGGAAAAGTTGAGCATCAATTATTGGTTGGCTCAGAACATGACCAATATAAAAACACAGCCACAGCATATACCTATTCAAACCCTGCAATAGCAGGGAACAATAAAAATGTATACGATACAATCAACATTTATGACTTGTCGTTGTATGCCCAACGTACAGATATACCATCATTGCCATCGGTTTCAACAAAGAATCCTTCCAATCGTGTAGGTATTTATGCTCAGGATTTGATCAGCATTCTTGATAACGTTAAAGTTCTTGCTGGCATTCGATATAGCTACCTGGAAACAGGGTCAATAGGAAAAACATACGATGAAGCCTTTAGTCCGCGCGTTGGTTTAGTGTATCAACCACTCAAAGAAATGTCTGTATTTGCGAGCTATGCGAATTCATTCAACCAGAATACTGGTAAGGATGTTAATAATAAAGTACTTCCCCCTTCCATTGTGGATCAATATGAACTTGGAATGAAGAACGATTTATTTAAAGGATTGCTGTCAGCCAATGTAACTGCATACAAGATTGTAAACAGTAACTTAGCGCAATCTGTTTTACCTATTCCTGCGGATGCCATTAATCAGTCAAATCCACAGGAACTTGCCGGTGAAGTAACGAGCAAAGGTGTAGAAGTTGATATCATGAGCAAACCGATTCGCGGGGCTTCTTTCGTTGCAGGTTACAGCTATAACGATACCCGCTATACAAAAAGCTCTCAGTATGTTGAGGGAAGTAGACTGCGTTACAACCCATCTCATACCGCCAATGCCAGCGTTTACTATACATTCTCGGACAAAACTTTTAAAAATTTTAGTGTTGGCTTCACATCCTTTTACGTTGGAGAACGTGTAGCGGGACGCTCAACGCGCACGAATGTGGCGAATGACTCCTATAAGTTGATGGCCATTCCAAATTATTTCCTGTTTGATGTAATGGCAGGCTATATGCTGGAGAATGTTTCTCTTCGGGTTAGGGTTTCAAATATTCTCAACGAACTGAGTTATAATGTCCATGATGATAATAGTGTAAACCCCATCGCACCGAGACAATTTTCAGCTACTATATCTTATAAATTGAGATGATAGGGTAGAGAATTTAGTCCTTGAAAGAAAGGTTGCGTGGATTATAAAACCAACCAGTTCCCAATTTTAAACGTTTCTATCCGGTAACGAACGATTTAAATGAGAGAATGGAAATCACCTGGACAATCATAGGAGCGCTCCTCATCCTGGGAGGTATTGTAGGAAGTGTGGCACCTTTGCTACCCGGACCGCCCTTATCTTATCTTGGATTTTTAGTTGTTCAATTGCGCAACGACCCTCCCTTCACCATGAAGTTTATGCTGATTTGGGCGGGTGTGGTAATTGTAGTTTCGATTCTCGAGTATGTAATTCCGGTCTACGGAACTAAAAAATTTGGCGGGAGTAAGTATGGCTTGTGGGGATGCACAATTGGATTGTTTGCAGGAATATTTTTTGGCCCGTGGGGAATTATTCTCGCTCCTTTCTTAGGAGCATTTATTGGTGAGATGATTGCAAATAACCAATCAGATCAGGCATTGAAAGCTGCACTTGGCTCATTTCTGGGATTTTTATTCAGCACGCTGCTCAAACTTGTGGTGAGTGTGGTGATGGCGTGGTATTTTGTTATTGGTATCTGGTTTTAAGTAATTCGTAATTCGTAATTCGTAATTCGTAATTCGTAATTCGTAATATCAGACCAAATGTTTAATATTTAATGATGAATGATGAATGATGAATGATGAATGATGAATGATGAAATTCGTTCAGTCAGGAAGTTCCTCGCATGTAAAGCCATGCAAGTGAAGAATGGCAATAATTTTCTCATCGATGTTAGCAGTCGATTCAACCCTGAAAATTTTGTCACAATCCTCTAAATCAAAATTTGCACGTTGCACTATTGTATCAGTTTGAATGAGGTCACAAAGCATATCGGCCTGTGAGGGGTCATTCACATTGGTTTTAAAAACCTGAATTATGTTTGTTACTTTCTCGGCCTTCATACTTCAAACATACAGTTCCAAATCTTACCTCATGGGGTGTGAATACGGCAATCCACAAGGCTATTTGCGACACTTCTCTATACGGAAGGAGTCGCATTTTGTTTTTTCAATTCACGTCAAATTCGATACAAGTTGCCACATGACAATTTAAATAGACCCTCATGAGAGGAGTTTCTTCTTTCTCGATACGATATTACCCATTCGGTTGTTCCACAAATTTTTTCAGCAATGTTCCAATCACCTCTGTCCAGCCGGCAGCAAAACTTTCTTTCGCAAAATCCGGATTGTTTTGTGGAAATGTTTCCAATCCTTCGTGTGTTAACTTAACTCTCGTTGAATTTCCCTCTGCAAACAACTCGAAATGCACAAAGGAAATTCCATCAAACCCTTCGTAACGCCAGCTATATGCAAGCTTTCGCTCTTTTACCACTTCTGTAATCTTACAGTGGTGAATGTACTTTTCACCTTTATGCCCCTGGCCTGGAAAACTGAACTCAAATCCAACAACAGGTTTAAATTCGGCTAGGTCAAAATACCATTGCTTCATGGCATCCTTATCGGTGATGGCTTTCCAGACGGAAGCCACCGGAGCATTCATCACACGTTCAATTATAAAAGATGAGTTTTTCATGTCTATTCATTTAAGAATTTTCTAAGAATTTTCAGCGAATCGATGCAGGAAAGCCTCCAACTTATCCATCATTTGCTTGTTGCCTTCAATTGCGCCATACTTTTCAACCAC
>DASTYM010000161.1:0-24600 GCA_035764995.1 Cyclobacteriaceae bacterium
GAACAGACTTGAACAGTTGCCATTTGAAACGATGTCAGTCAGTGGGAAGGTTGATTATTTATTAACGAAGCGTGATCTCGAAAATGAATTATTTGCGCTCTCGAAAGAGGAAAAAGAATATGATCAGATCAAGAAATACACATCGTTAGCCGATCCGATCTACCAGTTCGAGCAGCAGCGCAGAAGAGGGAAACATTTAAACAGTAATGATGTTGCTAAACAACTCAACGAAATTTTTAAAGCGGTTCAGAACAGCACACAAAAACTGAAACAGGAACCAAACATGAACCGCGAGCTGGCAGCGCGTGCAGAAGCAACAGTAAAAGGTCAGCAGGCTGCGATGAAAAGTGTTTTCGAATTTTATAACGGATATGATCCTGATTTTACCTGGTGGGTTGCAAAGCCTTATCAGAAGCTTGATAGCATCATGAACAAGTATGCAGCTGCATTAAAAAACAAAGTTGATCCTGCCACGCTTCCGAAAGATGATGGCAGTGGCATTATCGGTAACCCGATTGGCAGCGAAGAGTTATTACGATTACTGAAGTATGAAATGATTTCCTATTCTCCTGAAGAGCTGGTTGAAATTGCCAATAAGGAGTTTGCCTGGTGCGATGCCGAATTATTAAAAGCATCCCGCGAAATGGGCTTTGGTGATAACTGGAAGCAAGCGCAGGAAAAAGTAAAGCAGACTTTTGTTCCGGAAGGCTATCAGCCGGAAGCGATGTTGAAATTATATAATGAGTCGGTCGATTTTTTGAAAAAGAATGACCTGATCACCATTTCGCCCATTGCAGAAGAAACATGGCGCATGAGCATGATGTCGCCTAAACAACAACTCATCAGTCCGTTCTTTCTGGGAGGTGAAGTACTTCAAATTGCCTATCCCACCGATGACATGAACCATGAAGACAAACTCATGAGCATGCGTGGTAACAATCCACATTTTTCAAGAGCCACCGTGCATCATGAATTAATTGCCGGCCATCACTTGCAGGGTTTTATGAATAATCGGAACAAGTCGTATCGTAGTTATCGCACACCTTTCTGGACGGAAGGCTGGGCGTTGTATTGGGAATTGATTTTGTGGGATATGAAATTTCCGCAATCTCCGGAAGATCGTATTGGCATGTTGTTCTGGCGCATGCACCGCTGTGCGCGGATTATTTTTTCATTGAATTATCATTTAAATAAATGGACGCCACAGCAATGTATCGACTTTTTAGTGGATCGGGTAGGGCACGAGCGAGCAAATGCGGAAGCAGAAGTAAGAAGATCGTTCACTGCTAATTACGGACCTCTTTATCAACTCGCCTACATGACAGGTGCCTTCCAGTTTTATGCGTTAAAGAAAGAGCTGGTTGACACCGGCAAAATGACCTATAAACAATACCACGATGCAGTGTTGCAGGAAAACAGCATGCCGGTAGAGATGGTGCGGGCAATTTTAACCAATCAAAACCTGAGCAAGGATTACAAAACGAATTGGAAATTTTATAAGAAGTGACACAACCTTTGCGGTCACTTTGCGCCTTGGCGTCTTTGCGTGAGATTTTTTCACGCTAAGCCGCAATAACTTTAGTGTTTTACTTCCACCACTGCATTCGGGTCGTGCTTGTACTTAAACATGAACGGGAAAATAATCGCCAGGAACAATCCATAGCCTGCAAACGTGAACCAGATATTTTGCCAGTTTCTCACACCATCCACGGTGAAAAAATCAACAACCCACCCGCTCAGGATACCCCCTAAAAATGCGCCAATGCCATTGGTCATGAGCATAAACAGACCCTGAGCACTTGCACGAATGTTTACAGGAGATTCTTTCTCCACGAATAGAGATCCTGATATATTGAAGAAATCAAATGCCATTCCATACACAATCATGGAAAGCACGAGGAAGATTAATCCTCCTGCAGGATTGCCAAGTCCAAATAATCCAAAGCGAAGTACCCAGGCGAGGATACTCATGAGCATAACCGTTTTGATTCCGAATCGCTTCAGGAAGAAAGGTATGGTTAGAATGAAAAGTGTTTCTGAAATCTGTGACAACGAAATCAACAAGCTTGGGTGTTCCACGGCAAATGTACCGGCATAAGTTCCTTCAAAATCGTGGAGGAATGCTTCACCGAATGCGTTCGTGATCTGCAGCGCTGCCCCTAACAACATCGCAAAGAAAAAGAAGATGAGCATTTTCGACTCTTTAAATAATACGAAGGCATCCAGGCCTAGCTTATTAGCCCAAGAGCTTCCTTTGGTAGCACGGGAAGGTTTGCAGGCTGGCATCGAAAGTGAATAGATACCCATGATAAATCCGGCAGTTGCCGCGAATAAAAACTGATTGGGGCTTTTTGTCCAGTCAAGCAAATCAACTCCCCACATGGCTACAATAAAGCCAACCGTTCCCCAAACGCGAATGGGAGGAAATACTTTTTGCACTTCAATCCCTCTGCTGGTAAGAATGCTGTATGAAACTGTATTATTGAGTGCGATAGTTGGCATGAAAAATAAACTATTCAGCAGAATAGCATAATACAATAAACCTACATCGGTGATGGTGCTCGCCCAGACTAAAATGATGGCGCCAATGATGTGGCACATACCCAGCACACGCTCAGCGTTGATAAATCTATCAGCCAGAAGCCCCATTAATGTGGGCATAAAAAGGGAGGCGATT
Source organism: Cyclobacteriaceae bacterium (assembly GCA_035764995.1). Lineage (GTDB taxonomy): Bacteria > Bacteroidota > Bacteroidia > Cytophagales > Cyclobacteriaceae > UBA2336. The sequence goes on from DASTYM010000161.1 coordinate 2,678, forward strand.
CCCATGGTTCCGTACGTAGCTCCAACAAGAGCGCCCCGTGAAGACATATCGCCAGGCAAGGTGAACATATAACCACCTAATGATATCAGCCACGATCCCCACACAAAAAACTCGAGGAAATTCATGACGGTGAGACGCAGCTTGATGTTCATAGGAGGATGCGGTTAAGATTATCGGGCCTCAATATAGAAGGAATTTTAGTTTTTGTGAATTGAGAATTAGCGAGATGCATCCAGGTTGATGCCATCCGCAAGATCAATGAGGTAATTCGAACTTTAACCTGACTTTTGCCTTGTCTTGAACAGGTACATTATCCTTTTTCGTAGGAATCCACTTAGGTCCTTCTTTGATCAATCGAATTAACTCTTCATCGCAGCCGCTGCCAATGCCTCGAATCACGGTAAAATTAGAAAGAGAACCATTCGCTTCGATGGTGAATTCAACTGTCACGCGTCCATCAACTTTATTTGTTTTTGCTTGCTCAGGGTAGCGAATATTTTTTTCGAGATATTGCTTATAAGCACGATTGCCGATTTCAGGATGAGCGAGATCAATGGTGGGAGGCACCGATTCTCCTGCAGACTGCACTCCATAACCCACAGTAACCACTTCACTCAGCTGGGTTGCATCTACATTCATTGAAACATTTATTTCCTGGCGCTCATCTACCTTTACTTCTTTTGTTTGCAGACCGATAAATGAATAAACAAGTGTTTGATTACCATCCGCTTTTATCTGATAGTTGCCTTCTGCATCAGTGGCGGTGCCAATCGTACTGTTTTTTATTACCACGTTAACACCTGGAAGAGGAGAACCGTCATCAGCAGAAGTAACTTGCCCCTGAATAATATTAGTTGAAGTACCTGATGCAAGACCTGCTGATCGGTCAGCCGCTGATGGTGCTGCAGCTTCTTTATCAGCTGCTACAGCTTTTCTCTTACTGATGCTTCGGCTTCGTTCATCGCGATCGTCTTCTGCTTTTACTCGGTAACTTGCTGCTTCTTCTGCTGCTTTTGTATTCTGCGCAAGTGATTCAGCTACTTTTAAGTCTTTTAATTCATCAGCCTTTGCTTTTTCTTCCGCCTCTTTTGCTGCAGCGATTTCCGTGACTGGTTCATTTTTAGTTTGAACATCTCCGGTTTTATCCTGTGGCTTTGTTTCAGTCACCTGTGATTTTGTTTCAGATGCCTGTAGTTTTGGTTCCGTTTTAAGTGGAGTTGCCGGTTGTTGTTTTGGTGGTGCTTGATCTTTATACGCAGGGCCGGCTGCTGGTTGTTCAACAGGTGGCGCTGAAAGGGCATCTGCAGTAGAAGTAGTTGAATCTTTCGTGGCAGCAGGAGGCACTTCGCGTTTATCATTTTTTAAAGCAAGTTCCTGAGCAGGTTCAGTTTCTGAAACGTTCCATATAATATAGGTGGCTACAAGGATGAAGGCTAACCCCGCGGCTATTCTCGCAGTCCACATCCAAACCGAAACAGTTTTCTTTCCTGCAATTTGGTTCTTCAGCTGAGCTACGTCCTTCGAAAAATCAATTACATTAATTTGCTCAGCACCTTCGAGCGCATCAGCAAGAAAAGGATCGTTAAGCGCTTTTTTCTCAAGCGCGTGCCGTTCTGCGGGAGTTAATTCGCCTTTTAAATATTTTTCAATATCGTGACCGTAGTCAGTCATGTTGTTCCATACAAATTTTCAGGTTTCGCTTGCCGTTTTGGATGAAGCTCTTCACTTTATTAAGATCAAAGCCCGTGAGTATCGTAATGTCTTTATAGCATTTCTGTTGCAGAAAGAACATTTGAACGCACGCTTTTTGTTCATGCGCCAGTTTTTCAATGCACTTCTCCAATTTACCAAGATTTGATTCCATTTCGTCCTGTTCTTCCAGATGCTGTTCTCCGGATGTTTCCATAAGAAGAGGGGAAATTTCTTCCATGTGTTTGCCCTTTTTGGAGCGCAATTGCATTAAACAATGATTTCGGGATGTTGTGTACAGCCAACTCTTAAAATAGGTTACTTCATGCATTTTCAGGGTTGAAAGCAGTTTTTCAAAAAGCTGCATGACAGCATCTTTTGCCTCCTCACGATCTTTCAAATACTTGAGGCATACACCATACACAAGCGAAGAATAGCGGCTATAAAGCACACCTGCCCACTGCGCCTCCCCCGACAGTTTGTACTGCGTGAGAAGTTCCAGGTCAGTCATTTCGCTATGTGGCTTGCTGGAAAGCACTTTTTAAGATAACAAAAATAGTGATCGGTGTACCGGTAATCGGTAATCAGTAATCGGTGGTCAGTTTTATTTTATATGCCCTAAAATACCGATTACCGAACACTGATAACCGATTACTTCTTTCACAAAAAAAATATTTAAGAATCAGTTATGGAATCGGCTCGGAACTGGCATCTCATCACCAAACTCAACCAAAAGAATTATGAAAACGAAAGTTTGGATTCTCGCAATGCTGGTTTTTACGACACTGGGATTTGCAGCTCCCGAAACCAGGACAATTACAGGTACCGTAACATCCGCTGAAGACGGAAGTGCCCTGCCGGGTGTTAATGTCGTGCTGAAAGGAACAGCTACCGGAACGGCAACTGATTCAAAAGGAAAGTACTCCATTCAAGTGCCGGGCACAGGCGGTACGCTGGTATTTTCATTCGTTGGATTGACTACCAGGGAAATAAAAATCGGTACAAGAACGGTTATCAACGTAACCATGACACTTGATGTGTCTCAGCTCAGTGAAACGGTTGTTGTTGGGTATGGTCGGGCAAAAGTGAAAAGAGATAAATCTGCAGCGGGAGCGAAGTATGAGGCTGAATATGCTCCATCTGTTGCGCCATCCTATTCCATGAAAGACGTATACCAGCAACCGCAGTACAACACAGAAGAGTATGATGCTATTAATGAAAACATATTCCATGAAGCATTGCGCAATCCGCTATCTACCTTTTCAATCGATGTGGACGCTGCTTCTTATAGTAACATGCGCAGGTTTATCAACAATGGTCAGCGTCCTCCAAAAGATGCAGTGCGCATTGAAGAAATGGTGAATTATTTCGATTACGATTATGCGCAACCAACCGGAGAACACCCATTTAATATCATTACCGAGATTTCAACAGCACCATGGAACACGCAACACAAATTGGTTCACATCGGCTTGCAGGGAAAAAAGATCCCGACAGAAAATTTACCTCCTTCAAACCTGGTATTCTTAATTGATGTTTCGGGATCCATGGATCAGCCTAATAAGCTTCCATTACTGAAATCTTCTTTCAAGATGTTGGTGAATGAACTTCGTCAGCAGGATCATGTTGCGATTGTAGTGTATGCAGGTGCAGCAGGACTTGTTTTAGAACCAACTTCTGGTGCTGAAAAGAAAAAGATTATGGAAGCCCTCGATAATCTCGAAGCAGGCGGTTCAACAGCTGGTGGTGCCGGAATTAAGTTGGCGTATGCGGTTGCGAAACAACATTTCAAAGCAGGTGGCAACAACCGCGTGATCCTGGCAACTGATGGAGACTTTAATGTGGGCGAATCAAGCAATGGAGGAATGGAACGATTAATCGAAGAGAAAAGAAAAGAAGGAGTGTTTCTGACAGTGCTTGGTTTTGGAATGGGTAACTATAAAGATTCCAAAATGGAAATCCTTTCTGATAAAGGAAATGGAAACTACGCTTACATCGATAATATCACAGAAGCCCAAAAGGTATTGGTGAATGAATTTGGAGGAACCCTGTTCACCATTGCCAAGGATGTGAAGCTTCAAATCGAATTCAATCCATCCAAAGTAAAAGCTTATCGTTTGATCGGATATGAGAATAGAATGTTGAAAAGTGAAGATTTTAACAACGATAAAAAAGACGCAGGTGAGCTTGGCTCAGGTCACACAGTTACGGCCTTATACGAAATTATCCCGGTAGGTGTGGAGAGTGAATTTATTAAAGTAGATGAATTGAAATATCAGACAACTAAAATCGATCCTGCTGCATCTAAGTCTAAAGAACTGATGACTGTGAAGTTTCGTTACAAGAAACCTGATGAAGATGTGAGTAAATTGATAGTACACCCATTGGTTGATAATCAAGTTGCGTTGAACAAGACTTCTGATGATTTCCGCTGGTCTGCATCGGTGGCAGCATTTGGAATGTTGTTGCGGGAGTCGGAGTACATTAAAAGCTTTTCGTACGATCAGGTAGTGCAGCTTGCACAAGGAGCGAAGGGAACGGATAAGGAAGGCTACCGCATTGAGTTTATTAATATGGCGAAATCATTTGGTTCGATCGCGAGCCGTTAAGAATAGTGGCTGATTGGTGGGGTGGTAAAGTCTCCGGAAGAGATTCCGGAGACTTTTGCTTATTATTTTCTTGGAATAAAAAATTTCAGGCCTGCGGTTAGAGCAAGGCTCCCCTGATCAATATTCTGATTGCGGAAGTAACTTAGACCACTTTCAAGTGCAACGTTTTTGGTGATGAAGTAATTAAAACCAACCCCAGCCTGGTAGGAAAAACTATTATCAGTAGAACCTTGCCATTCGTCTCCATCATAATATTCGAATTTCGAATGCGCTAATCCTGCCGCAACACCAGCGAAAGGAGCAAACCTGCCGATTGCAAAATAATATCGAATAAACGGAGCTGCAGAAAGCGCTTCGATACTGTTATACTCCCCACCGGAGTAGGCATACCCGATCGCTACGCCTGTTGCGAATTTATTCGTTAAGAAATAGCCAACCATAGGGTTAATCCGGTGAGTCTGGTATTCATTTTCGCTGAACTCCAGATTAATATCTCCTCCCAGCATCCAGCTTCCTTTTGCGAGAAAAGTTTCGTTCGACTCTTTTGCTATTGCGTTTTGATTTCTTGAAAAGAAAAATTGTAAACCAATCCCTAAACCGATGGGCTTATAAGCAGATTCGTCATTGACCGGATATGTGTATGACACCTTACCCTCAAGAGCTAGGGACGGAGAAACAAAATAATTTAGACCTGCACCAACTTTGTAACGTTGGTTATCGCCAATTTTTTCACCTTCACCATAATACCAGTTCATTTGGTATCCACCTTCAACAAACGGAGCAAATTTCTTCACTCCAAAATAGTATCGTGCAAAGGGGGTTGTTGACAAAGAGCTCAGAGTTTGCGTGTAAGTCTCACCTGTAATCGGATTAAGCGCATCAATTTCTGAAACAGAGTAACCAAGTTCTACTCCAAGAGTCCATCGGTTTCCAATGAAGTATGCGCCCATTGGTGAAATTGAAAAATTGGCAGTTTGAAAATCATCGGGAGTTCTCAGTGACACAGTGCCACCTAACATCCACTGGCCTTTCGAAATATAGGGTTGAGTTTCTTCTCCTTGTCCGAATGATGTGACAGCAAGGCATAGCATTAAAAGAAGAGTAAGCCAGGTTAGTTTGTTCATGGGAGTCAAAAATTGTGGGTTAAAACAACGCAAATATACTTGGGTTTAGATGACAAATTTTCCCAAAAAGTTGGAAGCATGGTGAAAGTCCTCCCCTGAAACTCTGGTTTTTTACTATTTTTGGCATCCCATGGACGTATTCGAAACAGAGGTACCTAAACAACATTACTCCGATAAGCAAAAACAGGACGTTTTTGACAACGAGTTTATGCCTCATATTAACTCCATGTACAACTTTGCGTATAGGCTCACTTTCGATGAAGATGATGCCAAAGACCTCGTTCAGGACACCTATTTAAAGGCATTTCGCTTCATAGATTCATTCCAACAAGGAACTAATGCTAAAGCTTGGCTGTTCCGAATTTTAAAAAACAGCTTCATTAACGACTACCGGAAAAAGAAGAAAGAACCGGCAAAAGTCGATTATCAGGAGGTTGAAACATTTTATAACTCAGAAGACGTAGACCGCCAGATCACACCGGACTTGCGTGTTGAAACGTTGCAGAATCTGATGGGCGATGAAATCTCCAATGCATTGAATTCATTGGATGTTGATTTTCGCACAGTTATCATTTTGTGTGACCTGGAAGGGTTCAAATATGATGAGATGGCAAAAATTCTGGATATACCGATTGGTACTGTACGCAGTCGTTTACACCGCGCCCGGAACTTGTTAAAAGAAAAGTTAAGTGAGTATGCCAAAAAAATGGGTTATAAAAATTCATAAGTTATGAGCCACCAACCTCCTCCCTCGTCTGACAAACCAGCAACGTGTATGGAAATGTTGCAAGCCATTCTGGATGGCGATGCTACTCCTGAGCAGCAGGCAGAATTTAAAGAGCACATGGAAGGATGCATGCCCTGCTATAAAGAATACAACCTGGAAATGGTGATCAAGGAATTGCTGAAAACAAAATGTTGTGGTCAATGCGCACCTCCCGAATTGATTGATCGCATTAAAAGTCAAATCGGTACAAAAGCATCTTCCTGATGGCGGGTAAAGCAATAATTTTCTGCGCCCCATCTGGTTCCGGAAAAACTACTCTTGTCAAACACCTGCTCAAAAACAATTCCGATTTAGGATTTTCAATCTCTGCCTCTACCCGCGACAGGCGCGGCCGCACCGAACAGGACGGAAAAGATTACCACTTTCTCTCGCCTGATGAATTCAAGGAAAAAATTATTCATGACGAGTTTATTGAGTGGGAAGAAGTGTATGAAGGAAATTATTATGGCACACTCAAATCAGAAATCCAACGCATTTGGGACGAAGGCAAAAACGTCATCTTTGATGTTGATGTAAAAGGTGGATTAAACCTTAAAAAATATTTTGCAGATAAGGCGCTTGCCATTTTTGTGAAGGTTCCTTCCATGGAAATACTGGAACAACGCCTGCGTGGCCGCGGAACGGAATCAGCCGATAGCTTGTCTCGCAGGTTGTTCAAAGCAAAATTTGAAATGACTTTTCAAGATGAATTTGATGTGGTGCTGGTGAATGAAGACCTGGATAAATCGCTTGCAGAAGCCCAAAGGCTTTATGATAACTTTAAGGTAAAGTAAGTCACTAGTCATTGGTCATTGGAATTACTAATGACCAATGACTAATGACTAATGACTATGAAAATCGGACTCTTCTTCGGCTCCTTCAATCCCATCCACATGGGCCACATGATCATCGCGAACATCATGGCAGAGACTACCGATTTGGATAAGGTCTGGTTTGTTGTTACCCCCCAAAATCCGTTAAAGCCCAGCAAAGGATTACTTCACGACTTCGATCGTTACGATATGGTTCGGGCTGCCGTGTATGAAAATTATAAACTTGAAGTCTCGGATGTAGAGTTTCATCTCCCCAAACCGAACTACACGATTCATACCCTCGTGCATCTCACCGAAAGGAATCCCGGAAAAGAGTTTAAGGTCATTATCGGTGAAGACAACCTGGAGAGTTTTACCCGATGGAAAAACTATGAAAGGATTATCGAAGATTACGGACTCTATGTATATCCCCGCCCAGGTGTAACAAATTCCGAACTAAAACGTCATCCCAACGTTAAAATGGTCGAAGCGCCTATGATGGATATCTCTGCAACGTTTATACGCGATTGCATCAGAAAAAACCAATCCGTTCGTTATCTTGTTCCGGATGCTGTAGAGGCCATGATACGCGACAAAAAATTTTATTCGTAAGCAACGATAAGAATTTGTTTCGCATCTGTGTAATAGATTTATAAAGTCCCACACCAATTCCGGAAAGGCCTAATGCATGAGAGTACGTTTACTAATCTTACTATTTACCGTCATCACCACATTCGTTTCTGCACAAGGAGTGAGGGGAACAGTTAAGTCGGATGACGGAAAGCCACTTTCCTTTGCAACCATCTACATTAAGCAGCTTGTAACCGGTACCACAACCAACGCAGAAGGTTACTTCGAAATTCTTTGCCCGTCTGGCGAGTATGACATGGTGTTTCAATTTTTGGGTCACGAAACGCTGGAAAAGAAGGTTACTATTGGAGATGAGATTGTCGAATTGAATGTCGCTTTAAAAACGCAGGCGATCGTACTAAGAAGTGCTATTATTAATTCCAACAATGAAGACCCGGCCTATACCATCATGCGCAAATCCATCGCGAAAGCAAAATATCATACGCAACAGTTGGATGGGTACTCAGCTCAGGTATATATAAAAGGAACAGGTAAACTGGTTGACTATCCCTGGCTGGCAAAAAAGGCCCTGGAGAAAGAAGGCATCAAAAAGAATCAAGCATTTGTTTCAGAATCGGTTAGTGAAATTAAATACACGCGTCCGAACAAATTTGAAGAGCGGGTCATTTCAATTCGCAGCGATGGAAAAGACAACAATACATCTCCAACAGGATTCATTAACGGAAGTTTTTATGAGCCAATTATTGCAGAAGTTGTTTCACCACTATCACCTGCTGCTTTTTCATACTATAAGTTTGAATACAGAGGAACATTTCCGGATCGTGAGTATCAGGTAAGCGAAATTAAAGTTACCCCCCGTTTGCGTGGTGATAATGTTGTAGAAGGGACGATTTTTATTGTTGAAGACTGGTGGAGTATTCACAGCCTCGATCTGAATACGACCAAACTTGGCGTGAAAATCAATGTGAAACAGGTTTATGCGCCAATTGAAGAAAAAGCCTGGCTACCTGTATCAAACCAATTTCAAATAGGAGGAAGGTTTTTCGGGTTTGAATTCGTGTACGACTACCTCGCTACGATGAGTAAGTATAAAATTCAGATGAATCCTAAGTTGATTGTGCCCGAAATGGAAGTGATTGATGAAAAGATTGAAAAGAAGGAGGCAAAAGCAATTGAGCAGAAGCATTCTAAGAAGGAACAGGATTTACAAGAACGCCTGGCATCCGGAAAGGAAATCACCCGTAAGGAATTGAAAGCCATTCTGAAAGAACAGGAAAAGGAAGAGTTGAAACAACAAAAAGAGCCAGAAGTAGTTTCCAATACTACTTTTAAAATTGACAGCGGAGCCCATAAAATGGATTCGGTTTATTGGGTTCAGGTTCGTCCAATACCACTTTCAAGCGAAGAAGTCATCGGTTACAAAAGAATCGACAGCCTTGCAGTGGAAGAAAGAAAGAAGGAAGAAGGTGATACGTTGAAGCGTCAAAAGAACAATAAAAAGGGATTTCAACCGTGGGATCTTTTGATAGGAGACTCATATAGAATCTCGAAACATTCGAATCTGCAGATCAAGTTTCCACAAGTTTGGTTTAATACTGTCGAGGGATGGAATCTGATTTATGGATTGAATTATGGAATCATCCTGCAAGACACGAACCGCACACGCATTAATATCAGTCCAACGTTTCGTTATGCTTTCGCCCGGGAGGTAGCTTCGGGAAAATTGAACTTCACCCTGCGGAACAGAAAATACAGGTTCGAAGCGGAAGGCGGTAGATATATTCAGCAGTATAACGCTGACGAACCAATCCTTCCGATTGTAAATACGTTCATGACACTCTTCCTGGAAGAAAACCTGATGAAGATCTATGAACGCGATTACATCGACTTGTTGTATCGAAGAAGGTTAACACCTAAATATTCTGTTGAGGCAAATCTATCATGGTCCGAACGAAGAGAATTGATCAACAACACGAACACAAAATGGATTGATCGTGATAAAATTGAAGGCTACACACCTAACGCACCAGTAAGTTTAGAAACCACTAATACTAGTTTCAACACCCATCAGGCCCTGATAGGATCGTTAGCTGTGACGGCCAGACCATGGCTAAAATTCAGAATCAGGAATGGAAGAAAATCTGAAATTGACAGTTCTACACCAACCATATCTTTTTTGTATCGAAAAGGATTCAATGATATTCTGGCCAGCGATATAGATTTTGATCAGGTTGAAGCAGGTGTGAAGCACTCTTTTAAAAATGGGGTTCGTGGAAGAGTAGATTTTAACCTGCGCGCAGGTATGTTCCTGAATTCCGACAGCCTGGCCTTTATGGATAACAAACATTTCCTTGGTAACCGTACACCGTTTAGTACTTCTGATCCGGCCGGAAGTTTCCGGTTAATGGATTATTATCTTTACAGCACAGCCGATAAATATTTTGCTGGAAATGTTCATTACAACTTCCGCAGATTTTTGGTGACCTCCATCTATGAAGTGCGCATGCTGGGCATTCGTGAAAATATTTTCCTGAACTACCTGGCTACACCAACTTCGAAGCACTATACCGAACTAGGATACTCCATCGATGGTATTCTCCGCATCTTCCGGTTAGAGGGTGCTGTTGCCTTCCGCGATGGCAAATACCTCGATTATGGATTCCGTATTGGAATTGCTACCAATATTGCTGTTAAGTTTTCAGATAATTAATTCGTAAAAACCACTTGCCAGTCTCGTTAGTTATGGGGATTCCGGCATCTCGCTCGGGAGAGATCGCAGCACGCGGCCGCTAAAGGGCGTATATGCGGGGTAATGTTTTGCTTATCTTCGCCCCATGATCATCACTATAGATGACTTTTTTAAACTTCGTGAAACACTCCCGGTGATCGATGTCCGGTCGGAGGGGGAGTTTGAAGACGGCCATATCAGGCAGGCCATCAATATTCCATTGCTGAATAATGCAGAACGCATTGCAGTTGGCACTGACTATAAACAGCACGGCCAGGAAGAAGCCATCAAAACAGGCTTTCGTCTGGTTGGACCTCGTTTGCTGGAGATTGTCCTGGAAGCCGAGAAGGTGGCTGTCAGGAAAGAAATGATTGTTCACTGTTGGCGTGGCGGCATGCGATCATCAAACTTTTGTCAGTTTGTGAGTATGGATGGTATTAAAACGCATCAGCTCGCGGGTGGATACAAGGCTTATAGAACTGCAGCATTAGAAGAATTTAAAAAACCATTTTCGTTTGTCGTGATTGGCGGATGTACCGGAAGTGGGAAAAGTGAAATCATCCGGGCACTGGCCAGACAAGGAGAGCAGGTTATTGACCTGGAAACATTGGCCAATCATAAAGGATCTGTCTTTGGCGGATTAATGCAATCTCCACAGCCCACGTCAGAACAATTTCAGAATAATCTTTTTGAAGAGATTCTTCAACTGGATATCAACAAGCGTATTTGGATCGAGGATGAGTCAATTGCTATTGGTAAAATCTTTTTACCGAATGATTTCTGGCAAACATTAAATACCAGCCCGGTTATAGAAGTGGAAATGGAAAAATCGAATCGCATTAATCGGTTGGTAAAGGAATATGGTAAAGCAGATAAAAAAGAATTTCTGCAGGCAATGGAGCGAATTACAAAAAAATTAGGCGGCCAGCATTTTAATGCAGCAAAGGAAAAACTGCTTCAGGGCGATATGGCGTCTGTTATTGAAATCCTTCTTACATATTACGACAAGGCGTATTTGAACGGACTTGAAAAGAAAAAACACCGGGTGAAATCAACTGTTCGGTGGGATGGAAAAAACGTAAATGCTTTCACTGATGAGCTCGTATCACATCATATCGTAACCACGTAGGCACATAGTGAACATAGAATGATAATAACTAAGAAAGAACTTGATGAGTTAACTTATCAAATTATAGGAACTTAAATGAACAATAACTATGTGCTCTATGTAACTATGTGGTTAAAAAAGTAATGGAAAAAATAAAACTCACACAATACTCACACGGAGCAGGATGTGGCTGTAAAATTTCGCCCGCTGTACTAGATTCAATTCTGCATTCTGATTTTCCGAAAACTGTCTTTCCGAATCTATTGGTGGGCAATGAGTCGAAAGACGATGCCGCTGTATTTGAATTAAGTGATGGTACGTGCCTCGTGAGCACGACAGATTTTTTTATGCCCATTGTTGATGATGCCTTTAATTATGGAGCTATCGCATCGGTGAATGCCATCAGTGACGTTTATGCCATGGGAGGAAAACCCGTGATGGCATTGGCGATCCTCGGCTGGCCCGTTGATAAACTCCCGGCTGATCTCGCGCAACAGGTTTTGAACGGCAGCCGCTCGGTTTGCGAAAAAGCAGGCATTCCATTAGCAGGCGGCCATAGCATTGACAGCCCCGAGCCGATTTTTGGATTGGCAGTAACGGGTACCGTAAAAAAGGAGAACCTGAAAAAGAACAACACCGGTACAATCGGGTGCTTGTTGTATCTCACGAAACCAATTGGTGTTGGCATTATCACCACTGCGCAAAAAAGAGGCGTTGCGATTGAAGAAGATGTGAATGAAGCCGTTCGCATGATGACCGAGTTAAACACATTGGGATATGAGTTGGGCAAATTGAATTACGTAAAGGCTATGACCGACATCACCGGTTTTGGACTGCTGGGTCATTTAATTGAAGTGTGTGAAGGAAGTAATCTCTCCGCTGAAATAGAATATGCCAAAGTGCCATTGGTTAAAAACCTAAGCCACTATCTCTCAAAATTCATTTATCCCGACAATACGATGCGTAACTGGCAGAGTTATGAAAAGAAAGTTTCGGGTATTGGTGCAGAGTCGTTGCTTACGTTATGCGATCCTCAAACCAGTGGAGGGTTATTGGCGTGTGTTGAAGAGTCTAAAGCTGAAGAATTTGAAAGCCTGATGAAAGCAAGTGGCCAGGCATTAAAACCGTTTGGAAGGCTTACTGAGAAAACTGACTTTGTTGTTCAGGTCAAATAGTTATTCTTCGGGGATCACAATAACCATTACCAAATAGACGAGCGCCATGGGTACGAATGCAGTAATAAAACCAATCAGAACAAAGCCTATTCGTACGAGCGAAGTTTCCAAATCAAAGTATTTGGCAATACCCGCACACACTCCGGCAATTATTTTGTCTTTTGATCGAGTTAACCTGGGTCTCATGTAGTTGTTTTATATCCCAATTTAGAGATTCTTATTTATCTTATTACCGCATGATAGAGGAAATCACACAAGAACTTTGGGAAGCGTCTGAAAAGAAGCGTGTGTGCCGCATCCAAATGAGTGGCGAACCGTTGAATCGGGTTATTCATCCGTATGGAGTTTGTAAAACTTCAGCCAATAAAATCGTGCTGGTCTGCTGGCAGTCACTGGGGTTTACCAATACGAAAGGTCAACCGGGTTATCGAAACCTGTTGTTAACGGAGTTGGAAAGTGTTGAAGTGCTGGAAACTCATTTTCAAAAGCGCGCGGATTTTAATCCACAGGATAGCCAGTATAAAGATTGGGTCTTTCATATTTAGGATTACAGGAAGTCTGATTTATCGGTAGATTTGTAATCAATCAATTTTCATGAGAACAACTTTCGATCAGGCAGTTTCCACCCGGTATCACATCTATAACAGCCTCTTTCTGAATCTTCCGTTTAGCAGTGTGTACAGGACTGGTACGTTGTTACCACTTTTTCAGCAAGCTGTTGAAAAAGGATTTCAGGAAGGAAAGACGCCCACGGAAATAGTGGAGAAGTTTTTTGAAGATTATGCTGAAGATATCTCCACCAGCGAGCGGTTTGACCTCCTGTTCAACTTTATCCAATATGTTGAGCGTCAGGTGGTTTTGTTTGATTCTATTGAAGATGCAGCGTTTGACCAACTGAATGACCTCCAGGGCAAAGGAACGTTGTCTGCATTGTTATTGCGAGCATCCACAGAAGGCGTTACAGAAAAACTCAAACGCAAACTGGATACTTTTCGAATGCGTGTTGTACTTACAGCTCACCCTACACAATTTTATCCGGGTCATGTGCTGGCTATTATCAATGATCTCGAGCACGCGATCCGCGAAAGCGATTTAAACTCCATTAATTTATTGCTGCAACAACTTGGTAAGACGGGATTTATCAACCGTGAAAAACCAACACCGTTCGATGAAGCCGTTAGCTTGTGCTGGTTCCTTGAGAATGTTTTTTATGAAACAATTCCACGCATTATTTCCAACGTAGCGCAGGGCTTGAAACTGAAACCAACGGAGTGGAAGAACCAGGATTTGATCACAGTCGGCTTTTGGCCGGGAGGTGATCGCGATGGAAATCCATTTGTTACCTATGATGTTACACTAAAAGTTGCCAACCGCCTTCGCGAAACAATTCTGAGATGTTACCATCGTGATCTTCGGGCGCTTCGAAGAAGATTAACTTTTAGAGGGGTAGAGGAAATTATCTTATCAGCCGAGCGACATGTTTACAATACCCTTTACGGTGCTGGGACCGGCTATGATAATGCGGAAACACTAAAGAAAGAACTTCTAAAAGCACGCAAGGCATTAGTAGAGCAACACAACGGCCTATTCCTTGATCAACTCGATTCATTCATCCTGAAGGTAGAAATGTTCGGTTTCTTTTTCGCCAGCATGGATATCCGCCAGGACAGTCGCAAGCATGCACAGGCCTGGGATGAAATTTTATCCAAAACGGGGAATAAGAGAATCATGAAGCTTCAGCCCGCTGAACAATTAAAAGCCTTGTTGAAATTGAAAGTTAAAATTCCGGTACAGCGATTAAAGGGAACTGTTGCTGAAGATTTTGCAGGCAGTTTGAATGCAGCTAAACAAATTCAGCAATTAAATGGGGAAAAGGCGTGTCATCGTTATGTTATTAGCAACTGTGGTTCAGCTCTGGATGTTATTCGTGTTTTTCAGTTAGCCCGACTGATTTTTCAGGAAAAGAATTTGCCCCTCAACGTCATTCCACTCTTTGAAACCATTGAGGACCTGTTGCATGCCGAGACTGTCATGGATGAGTTGTATAAAATTCCGGCATATAAGGCCCATTTAAAAAATCGGGAGAATAGGCAAATTATTATGCTGGGATTTTCTGATGGCACCAAAGACGGAGGCTACCTTCGTGCAAACTGGTCGATCTTCAAAGCAAAAGAAAATTTAACGCGCATCTCCAGAAAGCACGGCTTCCATGTGATCTTTTTTGATGGTCGTGGAGGTCCACCGGCACGAGGTGGTGGTAACACGCACGACTTCTATGCATCACTCGGTAACCAGATTGAAAGCAGGGAAATTCAAATCACGATTCAGGGGCAAACCATTAGCTCGAATTTTGGTAAACCCGCTTCGTGCCAGTATAATCTTGAACAACTTCTTTCTGCGGGAATTGAAAACGAAGTATTTAGCACACCGGACGAATTATCAGCAAAAGATAAACAATTGATCGATCAACTAGCTGATGAAGGCTACAAGGCTTACCTGGAGTTAAAACACAACCCATTATTTGTTCCCTACCTTGAAAAGGTAACACCTCTGTTGTTTTTCGGGCAAACCAATATCGGGTCACGACCTGCCAAACGTGGTAACACAGGGCCTTTGATGCTGGAAGATTTGCGTGCCATTCCGTTTGTTGGATCGTGGGCGCAGATGAAGCAAAACATTCCGGGTTTCTACGGTGTTGGATCTGCGTTGAAGGTGTTGCAAGAGAACGGAAAGTGGGATCAACTGAAGGATTTGTTCAAACGATCATTGTTTTTCAGAACCTTGCTGGGCAACAGCATGATGTCGTTGCGGAAAACATATTACCCGGCAACCCGACATTTGCAAAAGGATAAAGAGTTTGGCGAACTGTGGAACATGATGCACGATGAGTACAAGTTGTCGGTTGATCAGATTTTAAAAGTATCAGGTTTAAATGAGTTAATGCAAAACAATCCAATGAACCGTGACTCCATTCAGTTACGCGAACGCATCGTGTTGCCGTTGATTGCTATTCAGCAATATGCGCTTCAGAATTTGCGAATGAAAAATTCAGACAAGCTCAATCAGAAATATCAGCAGTTGGTGCTGCGCTGCACGTTTGGAATTATCAATGCAGGAAGAAACTCAGCTTGATAGTGAGGTCATAATATCCCACTTTATACAACCAACGAATACAAAGGAAGCTTGTACGTGTTGCTGTTTGAATTATTATTTTCCATTATACCCGCTTTTTTTTAGGAAGGTATTGAAATCCGTGATATTCAGTATATCATGAATGGCTTCTTGTTTATCATTCATGCCGTTGTAATATGCCTGTGTGATTTGATAGCCCATCCAATATCCTAAATCCTTTGGTCTTGATTTATCCTTAAAGCTGTAAAGCCAATTACCCCAATTGGAACTGGAATTATCTTTTAATGTCAAAAACTCTTCCCATAATTCCTGTTCGTGAGCATCACCATACTCATAAATTTTTTTATTACTGTGATCTCCTGCAATTAATTCACAAATAAAATCTGCTGATCCTTCACGTATGCATTGTGCTAACAGTGAATTATTGGATGCGTAATTTTGCTGGAAATGAATTAACTCATGTGTCACCACCTCATCGATGTAATCAATATCCAGCACGGGGCTAAAGGTATTCGTTGTTTTACCAAACATTTCGGCTCCAAGAATTAATCCTTCCTTGAAGGTTGTTCCACCTGAGTTTTTTGCACCGATTACGAAATATACGTCCGGAAAAACAGCCTTTGAATAGATTTTTTTAAGACCTCGAAAACATTCATAAAACCGTTCTCTTTTTTGATCAATTAAAAAGGAACTCTCACGGATCGATTGATAATAATCCAGGTTACTCTTGATCGTTTTGCTGAGATTTTTTCCGTCCTCAATTCTGAATTTTATAAAGCCTTTTAATCCCTTAGAACCGATGTTAATATACTCCTTTTTGAAAAACTTTTGGATCAAGGTTCGGAGTTGTTTTATCGAACACCTTCCAGAAAGTATGTATGTCTTCGGTGTGAAAAAGAACGCTGTCGGGGTTCGTGGAAAAGTTATTTTGTGCAAGAGATCTAACGGAGAGGCAAATCAAAATCAAGAAAATCAATCGTATGGTCATAACAGTTAAAATTTAGTTATAATTTTCAGAGGCTGGATTTCCTCTACATCTTACACTCTTAACAGGATTTTAGCAACTTTTTTCAAAATCTTCAACCGTATTTTTCAGATTTTAGTGAAGAGCAGTTTTAATGATTGGTTAACTATTGGGTAGGTCAATTGTTAACCTCTATGCTCCAGTACATCAGTTCGCTTTGTCGTTGGCACCTCTAAAATCAATTCTTCCCCATACATCATAGCCGGTGTCTGATACCCGGGTTTAAAATTTCCAGCCAATATTTTTTCTACAATCAACACCGCGGTTTTGGCAGTAAGTGTGTAACCGCTGGGTGCTTCCAGCGTACTGATGAAGTGATTCCCTGAGCCATCCGATACTTTTCCCCACAAGTAAGCTCGACCCGTTTCACGAATTTCATCACTCGGTCCGGCAGGTTGCTTATCGATTTGCTTCAACAGAAAATCTTTTACCCAACGCAGTCGGAGAAACCAGTTTAAATACTTGCTTCTCTTTGCGTTAAGGATCATTTTATCAGTTGCGCCTGCATACACCTCAATGTTAGGAATTCCTGTACTTCTAAAGGCTGTAGAAATATCACCCCATGGAATGTTGAGTGTTTTTGTTTTGTATGATCCGAAATCAATCTCCATTGACTTTTCTCCTAATGGAATAACGGTAAGCTTCCCGTTTCTTCTAATCAAACTCCCTGAACCCAATTTTTCAGTCATACTCTTCTTGGTGCCGCGTGATAATCCGCCCTTCGACATGACAAAAGCAAGTTGAAGGTGTGTTGCGGTTGGTAATTTCTTTTTCAAATGCAGGGCGAGACAATCAGAGGGAACAACATCGAAACCAGTTCCTGGCATAATCATAATGCCGGCTTGTTTTGCTTTCTCATTGTATTCTTCAGCCAACATTTCAAAAACCTGGTACTCTCCTGTGATATCAGTATAATGAATTTTTGTTTCCAGGCATGCATCAACCATTGCCTTTGCGGTGTAAATGAAAGGTCCGCCACAATGCAGTACCATCGAACCTTTTTGTAATAGATTTTTTAATGCAACTGTATCACTTACGTCAAGCACTTCGAACGGATACCCCGTTTCTTCATGTTGCTTTTGCAGGGCGTCACGTTTTCTTCCGGCAAGAATAACATTGAGATTTTTTGATTTACACTCCTGAACAATCAGTTTGCCCGTATAACCATACGAGCCATAGATGATAATTGGCTTCATCTGTTCTTATCTTTGCGCCAAGTTACTGACGGTTCAGCAATAAAACACCACCGATAGGGCCAGGTGCTAATAAAAGAAAGAGATATTGCGGAGCGATGATCGATTGCATAATCGCCAGAAGTTGAATCGTGATGATTGAAATAGCGAAACCAATGCAGATGGTGATGGTAATGGCAGACCCACGAACTGAGACTGGCGCATTGGCGGCAACTAATGCAGAGAACTGTGGCGAATCGGCCGCAGCCATAAATCCCCAGAAAAGCATGATTGCAAAAAAATGGTTAAAAGAAAGCGACCAAATAAAAGGAGATATCAAACAACAAATCCCGGATGAGATCAGGGCAGTTTGTGCAATGCGTTTACTTCCCATTTGAACAGACAATCGGCCACCCACGATGCATCCAATTCCTCCCACTCCAATAATCAGGAAACTGAATAAGGATGGATGAACTCCATCATACGTGTATTGCGATAAATAAAAAGTTACGGCCCACGGAACAAAAGCCCAAAAGGCATACAATTCCCACATGTGTCCGAAATAACCAAACGCTGGAGCGCGAAAAGATGAAGATTTGAATGCGGTTGTGATTTCTGAAAATGAAAAATGTGTGGCTGGTTTTCGGAAGGGACCGTCTTTGATGAGCAGGAAAACAAGCAGGCCACCGAATAACGCCAGCAACGAAACCGCCATGACCAATACATTGGGTTCAACAAATTGTGGGATTAATTTAAGTCCGTGCGGAAAGGCAGTACCCACCACAAGTGCACCCACCAATGCTCCTAACCAGTGACCTAATCCTTCCTCATTCCAGTCGGCCGCAATTTTCATTCCTACTGGATAAATCCCTGCCAGGAAAAAACCAGTGAGTGCGCGGCTGGTTAACATCAATCCAAATGATGACGGGTCAATCAATACAATAGCGTTACAACTTGCAGCGATCAGACTGCTCACGAAAAATATTTTTGATGGTGAACGTTTATCAGTGATTCCCGTGATGGCGAACACGAGTGTTCCGACAATAAAACCCAATTGGACAGCGGAAGTTAAATAACCCAGTGCATTCGTGTGCCAGCCATACGATGATTGCAATTGCGGAAGAATAGCATTAGTCGC
The DNA here is from genome assembly GCA_035764995.1 of Cyclobacteriaceae bacterium. Classification (GTDB taxonomy): domain Bacteria; phylum Bacteroidota; class Bacteroidia; order Cytophagales; family Cyclobacteriaceae; genus UBA2336. Next base: position 21,746 of record DASTYM010000161.1, read on the forward strand.
AAACCAGAGAGAAGTTCCGCAAAACTGACTGAAAATAATGATGAAGAATACCTTGCCTGATGTCGCGCGAGGCATGATTAAGGGTTCGGTGGCGTAGGCGGTGTTGGAATTCCGTTAGCTCGTTCCACTTCTACAACGAAATATTTTGTTTCTCCTCTCCAGAAAAACTTCATGAAGCGTCTTTTGAACTTGAGGTTAACACGTTCCCCGGTCAGGGAAACTTCCTGAAGCGTTTTGAGAACTTCTTCCTCGCTTGATTCAACGGAGAAATCTCTTGTTTCGGCAATGGGGCTCACGCCTTTTAATGAACCGAAAGACTCCACACTCATTTTTCCCTCATGTGTTTTAAACAGGAAACCGCGTTCTGTAACGCTTAGTACTTTTCCTGCCATAACACCATTCTCGTATGTTCCCCAGTATAAAAAGGCCAGCACGCCAAGGCCAAGCACAATAACTATCCCGAGGAATTTTTTCATAAAGCTTTTTAATTTTTGAAGGAAGTCGTTCATGTTTTTAAACGGTCATAATTTCGGCCTCTTTCTTTTTCATGAGGCCGTCAATTTTTCCGATAAATTCATCTGTGAGCTTTTGGGTTGTTTCTTCTGCGTTCTTCACGTCATCTTCTGAAACACCCTTTATTTTTTTGAGTGCTTCGTTCGTTTCCTTGCGCACGGTTCTTATTCTTACACGGCCATGTTCACATTCCTGCGCTACCTGTTTCACTAATTGCTTTCTGCGTTCTTCTGTCAGCATAGGAATATTTACAATTACCTGTTGCCCGTCATTTTGAGGATTGAGCCCGAGGTTAGCATCACGAATGGCTTTCTCAATTTCCTGGATCAACCCTTTTTCCCAAGGCTTAATAAAAATACTCCGGGGATCAGGAGTTGTCATCGATGATACCTGGTTGAGCGGTGTCATGGCTCCGTAGTATGAAACCTGGATGCCGTCCAGCATCGATGGGTTGGCTTTTCCTGCACGTATTTTTGTGAGCTCGTGCCCAACGTGCGTAAGTGCCTTGTTCATTTGATCTTTGGCTTCTTCCAGGTATAATTCGAGTTCTTCCATAGTTCAAGTTAATAGTTAATCGTTAAATAGTTGTTCGTTAATTATTAATAGTTTTTACCCATTAACGATTAACCATTAACTAATAAGAGTTCCGGCCTCTTCACCCTTCAGGATTCGCAATAAATTCCCTTTCCGGTTCATGTCAAACACGATAATGGGCAGTTTGTTTTCCATACAGAGTGTAAAGGCTGTCATGTCCATAATGCTCAGGTTTTTTTCGTAGGCTTCCTGAAATGTCAAAGAGTTGTACTTCACAGCATCTTTAAATTTCTCGGGGTCTTTATTATATACACCGTCTACCCGGGTTCCTTTCAAGACCACGTCAGCCTGAATTTCGATTGCGCGCAAGCTAGCCGTTGAGTCTGTTGTGAAATAAGGATTGCCAATACCGGCCCCAAAAATAACGATCCGCCCTTTTTCCAAGTGGCGGATCGCTCTCCGTCTGATAAACGGTTCGCAAACCTGCTCCATCTTAATACCTGCCATGAGGCGCGTGTACACACCATGTCGCTCAAGGGCACTTTGAAGTGCCATCGCGTTAATCACTGTTGCAAGCATGCCCATGTAATCACCTTGAACGCGATCGATACCGAGTGCTTCAGCCTGACCGCCTCTGAAAATGTTTCCACCTCCAATAACAATGGCCAGTTCAACACCTTCTTTCTGTATCGCTTTAATTTCTTCACTGTATTGTTCCAGGACAGCCGGATCAATATTGCTGCTCTTGGAACCCATCAGCGCTTCACCGCTGAGTTTGAGGAGTACTCGTTTGTATTTCATGGAGGATTTAGCGTGGTAAAATTTTGTAAATATACTATATGATCCTAATTCGCGCACCTGTTGCGCGATCTTACTTGTGTGAGGTCCCGGCACAGTCTGGGAGAGTTAAAACTCTATTAATACCTGATTTTTTTCCACTGTGTCGCCTTTCTTCACCTTCACCGATTTCACTACACCCTCACCAGCCGATTTTAGAATATTTTCCATCTTCATCGCCTCCAGAATAAGAAGCTGATCACCAGCCTTCACAGCGTCACCGGGTTTTACTTTCATATCAATAATCAATCCGGGCATAGGCGCCTTTACGTTGTTCACTTTTCCGGCAGTACCATTGTTCATTCCCAACTTTTCCAGTAGCAGATCAAATTTATCTTTGACTTCTACCGTATGGATATGGTTATTGATTTTTAGGGTAAATGCTTTGGCAGTTTTATCAGCTTTTACAACTTCTGCCTTATAGCTTTTGTTGTCATGGAGGACATGGAAATAACCGTCCGCCAGTTTTACGATATCCCAGGTAAAGGATTTTCCATCAATGGTAATGCCCTGGTCGGCAAACTCTACATTGAGCGATGTTTTTTTATTGACCGTTACTTTTGACACGCGGTAAATTTAGAAGTTAGAAGCTAGAAGCTCGAGGTTCGAAGTCAAATATTTTAAGGAATTCGCAACTTTCGATAGAATTCGAGCCTCCAGCATCGAACTTCAAACATCCATTGTTATATTTGTGTTGTCGAAAGACAAGGGGTGCCTAAAAAACAAGGGCTGAGATTATACCCAATGAACCTGATGCCGGTAATGCGGTCGAAGGGAGAGGCAGTAAACACGTAAGTAAGGTACATTCCCCGATGCACCTGCGGGTTTAAACAAAATTAATATGTTAAAAGTAGTAGCGGTAACAATGGCTATGGTGGTATCAACCTGCGTTGTTGCACAGCAGTTTTCCCTTTCGGGAACGGTCAAAAATGAGAAGGGACAGGCATTGGCTGGTGCGCCTGTTCAGGTTG
>DASTYM010000162.1:0-5443 GCA_035764995.1 Cyclobacteriaceae bacterium
AGCTTGCTGGAAGTTGTTGGTAACAGCAACAGAATAGAATTCACCGGAAGAATTATCGCCCTTCAAAATACAAGAAGGATATTTCCACGTAATTGCTGAGCCCGTTTCTACTTGTGTCCATGACACTTTTGAATTATCACCGGCACACAAAGCACGCTTCGTTACAAAATTGTAGATACCGCCTTTGCCGTTCTTGTCGCCAGGGTACCAGTTTTGCACCGTTGAGTATTTTACCTGCGCATCTTTCATCGCATAGATCTCAACCACTGCAGCATGCAATTGATTTTCATCACGCATAGGAGCGGTGCACCCTTCAAGGTAGCTTACGTATGAACCTTCATCAGCAACGATTAGTGTCCTTTCAAACTGACCTGTGTTAGCTGCGTTAATACGAAAGTATGTTGATAATTCCATTGGGCAACGAACGCCTTTTGGAATGTAACAGAACGAGCCATCGCTAAATACGGCCGAGTTAAGTGCTGCGAAATAATTGTCGCTCATCGGAACAACAGACCCCAAATATTTTTTGACCAGCTCAGGGTGTTCTTTAACTGCTTCACTGAATGAGCAGAAAATAATTCCAAGCTCTCCAAGTTTTTCTTTGAAGGTTGTAGCAACAGAAACACTGTCGATAACGGCATCCACTGCTACGCCAGTTAATCTCTTTTGCTCAGTTAGTGAAATACCAAGCTTCTCAAACGTCTTGATCAACTCGGGATCAACATCTTCGAGGTTTTTAGGAGTTGCTTTTTGTTTGGGAGCAGAGTAGTAGATAACATCCTGGTAATTGATTTCAGGATACTTAACGTTTGGCCACCTGGGCTCCGTCATTTTCGTCCACAAACGATATGCTTTCAGGCGCCACTCGAGCATCCAGTCCGGCTCATTCTTTTTTGCAGAAATAAACCGAATGATGTCCTCATTCAGCCCTTTAGGGGCCGAATCCGTCTCTAAATCAACTGCCCATCCGTGCTCGTATTCCTTAGAGGTGAGTTCTTCCAGTAATTGGTTGTCCTTACTCATCGAACCTATTTAGACTTAATTTAAATAACTCGTAAAGATAACAACAGAATGCCTAAAAAAAGGTTCTTTTCGCAGAATCTTTCCCCTAAATCAGGTTAAGGTTCCGATCCAGACTCTCCTCCAAAGAAATCATAGTTTCGGTCCGCTCAATTCCGTCAACCTGCTGCATTTTGTCATGCAACACTTCTTTTAAGTGGTTTGTATCGCGGCAATGGATTTTAACGAACATGGAGTAGTTACCAGTGGTATAATGGATGCTGGTGATTTCGGGTATTTCCTTTAATCGAGCCACAACCTTGTCATATAAGGCGCTTTTTTCCAGGTAAATACCGATAAAGGCTGTTATGTCGAACCCGAGCTTCGCATAGTTAATCTTGACGGTAGTCTTCTCCACAATACCTGCTTCCTCCATTTTATTCATTCTAACGTGAACAGTTCCCTGTGAAACGTGGACCTTTTTGGCCACCTCAGTAAAGGGTTTCTTAGCGTCATCTCTTAAAATCTCGAGAATCTTAAGGTCTACATTATCAACTTCATAATTTTTGGTCATTTTGCAGGCTGTTTTTTGAGTAATTTACAATAAAAAGTATATTTTAGTAAATTGTATCCATATTTTGCGCCATATTATTGAAAATGTATTGCATATCATACTTACTTTGTTGCAGATATTACAATGTAGGGTGTTGATCCCGATAGCCATCGGGTCCCGATATTTATCGGGAGGCAGACTGCAAAACAAACTTGTAGGGTGTTGAAATTTGGCAGACATGCCCTCCTGTCTCGGGGGTGGAGAGTCAAGGATAAACACAGGATAATGCATCCCGGCTTTTGTCGGGAAGACTAGGGTTGACCACTGAGTTTTCTCTTTATGTCCTGCGGCTAACTTCTCCGTGGAGGTTCGATCCCTCCCTCTACAGCAAGCGAATTAGGTTAATTATAAAGTGCAAGAAGTCACCTTGGGTGACTTTCTTGTTTTAGTTCGATTCCGGTCAGGCAGGCCGCTTCCGTTTTGGGGTCATCGCGGACCGCGCTCAGGCAGCCGCACTTTCAGCCCGCGATGACACCTTAGACTTGTTATTCATCCTGCTTATTTCCATCTTGAATTTTAAAAATCATTTGTGATGGAGAGTTTTCCGTGGATTAAAAATTATCCCGAAGGTATTCCGGCCGAAATAAATTTATACGACTACAACTCGGTAGTCGAGTTGTTCGAAAGCAGTTGTAAGAAGTACGGTGATCAGGTGGCCTTTGAGAACATGGGCGTTACACTGACTTTCGCCCAGACCGACAAGCTGTCAAAAGATTTCGCTGCCTATCTGCAAAGTATTGGTTTAAAGAAAGGAGATCGTATTGCAATACAAATGCCAAACCTTCTCCAATTTCCGGTTGCGTTTTTTGGCGCATTGCGTGCGGGATTGATCGTGGTGAATACAAATCCATTGTACACGCCACGTGAGATGGAACATCAGTTCAAGGACAGCGGTGCAAAAGCAATTGTGATCGTTGCAAACTTTGCAGTGAGTTTGGAGAAAATTTTAGCGAATACAAAAATCGAGCATATCATCTTAACAGAACTAGGCGATATGCTTGGCGGCATCAAAGGGGCGCTGGTAAACTTTGTGGTAAAGCATGTAAAGAAAATGGTTCCTGCTTTTTCATTGTCAACCGCTGTTCCATTTAAAAAGGCCATGAAGAAAGGAGCGCAGGCAACGTTTATGAAACCATCCATTTCGCTCGATGATGTTGCTGTTCTTCAATACACTGGCGGTACCACTGGCATTGCAAAAGGCGCGCAACTCTCACATAAGAATCTGGTGGCGCACAATTCGATGATCACTTACTGGTTTAGTACGTATCTCAAAAAGAAGGTGGATCAGGAAGTCATTATCACGGCCATTCCAATGTATCACATTTTTGCTTTGACTGTGAATGGATTGCTGATGTTCACCGCTGGTGCGAAAAGTATTTTGATTACAAACCCGCGCGATATACCTGCGTTCTGTAAGGAACTACACAAGCATAAGTTCACCATCATCACCGGTGTTAACACATTGTTCAATGGCTTGCTTAATAATCCAGATTTTGCAACGCTCGATTTCTCTTATTTGAAAGGCGCAGTAGGAGGAGGCATGGCGGTCCAAGACGTTGTCGCCAAAAAATGGGAAGATGTAACAGGAAAACCGCTGGTTGAAGGATACGGTCTTAGTGAAACATCTCCTGTATTGTGTTGTAATCCCCTTGATGGAACACACCGGATGGGAACCATCGGTTTACCGATGCCAAGTACTCAAATTGCAATCTTCGATGATAACGGAAAGCAGCTTCCGCAGGGAGAGACTGGAGAGATTTGTGCCAAGGGACCTCAGGTAATGTCAGGCTACTGGCAAAAAGATAACGAGGGCGTGTTCTATCCCGGTGGCTGGTTCAAGACCGGTGACATTGGCTTTATGGATCCCGATGGTTTCTTTAAGATTGTCGATCGCAAGAAAGACATGATTAAAGTTTCAGGATTCAATGTGTTCCCGAATGAAGTTGAAAACGTGACTGCAGGCCACCCAAAGGTGTTGGAAGTGGCCGCGATCGGTGTGAAGGATGAGAAGTCGGGGGAGGCAATCAAAATCTTTGTTGTCAAACGCGATGCATCGCTTACAGAGGAAGAATTGAAAAAATACCTCCATGAGAATCTCACAAACTACAAAGTACCCAAATACGTAGAGTGGAGGAATGAATTACCGAAGACAAACGTTGGAAAAATTTTAAGACGCGCTTTGAAAGAAGAAACCCCAGCATAATCTTTGCGTTTCATTTGTAAAACCTTGATGATGCGCAAATTTGCTATTGTTTTCTTGCTGGTTGGAGTTGGAATATTCTTGTCAGCATACACTTCTGTTTCCGATAATCCGACCCTCACTTCGCTTTCTGCTGATACACTTAAATACCCGCAGGAGAAGCATTTCGCCAACGTTAAACAATTAACGTTTGGTGGTGATAACGCAGAGGCTTATTGGAGCTTCAATAGTAAGATGCTCTCGTTTCAATCTAATAATAAAGAATGGGGTTTATCTTGCGATCAGATTTTTTATACGCCAATCAATAAAGTTGATTTAAGAAAAAAGAAGCCGCAATTGATTAGCACCGGTCAGGGTCGCACAACATGCGCCTACTTCATGCCTGGTGATAAGCAGATTCTTTTCGCTTCAACACATCTTGGCGGCAAGGATTGCCCTGCTGAACCTGCTCGTGTGCCGGGTGGAAAATACTTGTGGCCAATTTATGACACGTATGACATTTTCGTTTCTGACTTGAAAGGGAATATTGTAAAACAGTTAACCAACATGCCCGGTTACGATGCTGAAGGAACCGTTTCTCCGAAAGGAGATAAGATCGTGTTTACTTCTACCCGTAATGGTGACCTCGATTTGTATGTGATGAATATCGATGGATCGAATGTAAAGCAGGTAACAAATGAAATCGGTTATGATGGTGGCGCGTTCTTCTCACCGGATGGTAAGAAACTAGTGTTCCGCGCATCCCGGCCTAAAACAGACGAAGAAAAGAAAGAGTATCTTGATTACTTAAAGCAAGGTTTGGTAGCGCCAACTGCCATGGAAATTTATACTTGCAATGTTGATGGTTCGGACTTGAAACAAATTACCAATCTTGGTAAAGCTAACTGGGCTCCTTTCTATCACCCGAAAGGGAAGAAGATCATTTTCTCTTCTAACCATAAAGGCAAGCGCGGTTTCGAGTTCAACCTTTTCATGGTAAATGAGGACGGAACCGGTCTCGAGCAAATCAGCTACGATGGCGTATTTGATTCCTTCCCGATGTTCTCACCTGATGGCAAGAAGTTTGTGTTCTCATCCAACCGCTTTAATGGCGGAAATCGCAATACCAATTTGTTCGTTGCGGATTGGGTAGACTAGTCTGTAGTATTGAGTATTGAGTATTAAGTTGTTAGATTTGGACTTAAGTCCCAATACTCAGTACTAAATACTTAATACTACCATGCAAGGCTTCTTCGAACACCAATACCTTTCCTACAAAAAGAATCACATCAAGAATTTGTTAGCATTGGCTAAGGCCGATGGGCACATGCACGAGAAGGAGCAGGCGCTTTTGTTCAAGATCGGCTCTGGCTACGGCCTTAAAGACTGGCAGGTTCAAAACCTGATAGACAGTACTGAGAAATTTGAACTCAACATTCCCGATAACTACAACGACAGGATGAACCTGTTGTATGATCTGATCCTGATGGTTTTTGCCGATGAGGTTGTCGAAAAGAAAGAGATCGCCTTTTGTGAAGACGTTGCCAAGCGTTTTGGGATGAAAAAGGACCTCGTAAAATGGCTTGTAGACATCTTTGAAAAGAGCGTTCCTCCACGCAACGATGAATGGATGGAGATCAAGGAAGAAGCCA
>DASTYM010000163.1:0-7605 GCA_035764995.1 Cyclobacteriaceae bacterium
AGTCTGGCCACCGGGTGTAGCAGCATCAAGTCCGAAAGGGTTATTAAAAATTGCACCGTTTAAGGAGAAGTTATTGTACTGATCATTACGGCCGGCAAATGAATTCCCGTCAGAAGATGGAGTCAGGCGGTAAATGTCGGCTGCAGAACGCGTAATGGTTGGCATCCTCCGAATCTGATTGTTATCGAATGCAACGGAAGCGCCTGTTTTGTCTTTGTTGGCCAGATCTGATGCTGATACTACAACCTCTGCAAGCTCCTGGGCCGATTGCTTCGTGACGAATGTAAAATTCATATTCTCACCAAGCTTCAGGTAAACGTTGTCCGCCTTTCTGTTTTCGTAACCAATAAACGTCATGGTTACAGTGTAAGGGCCGCCAATACGCAAATTTGGCAGGTTAAATCTTCCATCACTTCTGGTAGTTGTTACATACTGAGTTCCGGTAGGATTGTGAATGGCTACGATAGAGGCTCCGGGCAAAGATTCATTGGATTCATCCAATACCTGACCGCTGACGGATGAAGTGGTAACACCTTGAGCACAAAGGCTTGAGGAAATAAGCGCAAATGCAACTGCAAACAGTAACCCTTTGCGCCATTGATAAAGTTTAGTCATAGTGTAGTGTTTAGAGTTAAGGAATACGTGACTTGGGGAGCACAATTAAAGTAGCCAATTGTGATCAGTATTTAAAGAAAATGTTAAAGGATTAGTAATAACTTAACATGATAAGTCATACCAATCCCTTGATAGTCAGATACCAACTAAACTAATTAAGGATGTTCGGTTTTATTTCCGCTTCAGCACTTTTTCAACGGCCGTAACAATGTTGTCGGGCGACAGGCCGTACTTTTTCAATAAATCTGTAGGCTTACCACTTTCACCAAATGAATCGTTTACGGCTACCATTTCAATAGGGGCAGGGAAGAAGCGACCCAGTACTTGAGCAATACTATCACCAAGACCACCATTGATCTGGTGTTCCTCACACGTAACAACGCATTTGGTCTTTTGTGCTGAGGCTAGAACAGCCTCCACATCAAGCGGTTTAATTGTATGTATATTGATCAGTTCAACACTGATTCCCTTCTCAGCAAGTTTTGCTTCCGCTTCAACGGCCTGCCAAACCATGTGGCCACAGGCGAAGATGGTTACATCTTTACCGTCAATGAGTTTATCCGCTTTACCAATTGCAAAGGGTCTGTCCGGTGCGTTGAATATTGGCCAGGTTGGGCGGCCAAAGCGCAGGTAAGCCGGGCCATGGTGATCGCCTAAGGCAATGGTTGCTGCCTTGGTCTGGTTATAGTCGGCCGGAACGATTACTGTCATGTGAGGCAGCATTTTCATCATTCCAATGTCTTCTAGAATCTGGTGGGTTGCCCCATCTTCACCAAGGGTTAGTCCTGCATGGGACGCGCAAATCTTAACATTTTTACCTGAGTAAGCAATTGATTGCCTGATTTGATCGTATACCCGCCCTGTTGAAAAGTTAGCGAAGGTACCTGTGAAGGGAATTTTACCACCGATAGTTAATCCTGCTGCGAGGCCCATCATATTAGCTTCAGCAATACCCACCTGAAAGAACCGTTCAGGGAATTCTTTTTTGAAGGCATCCATCTTAAGTGATCCGGTTAGGTCAGCACAAAGGGCAACTACGTTACTATTTTTACGGCCTAATTCGTGGAGTCCGGCACCAAAGCCAGAGCGAGTATCTTTCTTTTCGGTGAATGTAAACTTGGTCATGAAGAGTAGTGGTTTGGTGGGCAATAATACAATATCATTCCTGAAAAATCATGAAATGTTAAAGAGTTGTTAAACAGGGACCGTCCATCAGAATTTTAAGAACCCAGGGTAACAGATTCCGTAAAGGGATAGCATGAAACTTTTCACGATGGATAAGGATGATCGCAAGTACTTGATTGGGTTGTTAATCGCAATTCTTCCGTGGCTAGTATTGGGGGATTATTAATAATCACCAACAGTCTCCTCCAACTGCGCCATCGCTTTCGCAAACTCTTCATCATTAGGTGCTACTCCATGCCACTTGTGAGAACCCATCATGAAATCGACCCCGAAGCCCATTTCTGTTTTCATCAAGTTCAATACAGGCTTTCCTTTTCTTGCTAATGTCTGAGCTTTTTCAAGGCCGGCAATTACCTCTTCTAGGTTGTTTCCGTTGAATTCCTGCACCTCCCATCCGAAGGATTCCCACTTGGCTTTGAGATTTTTTAAATCGAGAATGTCTTTCACTGCACCATCAATCTGCTGACCGTTATAATCGATCGTTGCGATAAGGTTATCGATTTTATTATGAGCTGCATACATGGCGGCTTCCCAGATCTGACCTTCCTGCTGTTCGCCATCACCCATCAATGCGTATACAAAATGATTGTCCTTGTTTAATCGTTTTGCTTGTGCGGCACCTATTGCAACGGATAAACCCTGACCTAACGAACCCGAAGCAATACGGATTCCAGGCAGCCCTTCGTGCGTTGCAGGGTGGCCCTGAAGCCGCGAATTCATAAAGCGGAATGTAGACAACTCTTTAGGTTCGAAATAGCCTGCACGGGCCAGTGTTGAGTACCAAACCGGTGAAATGTGCCCATTCGAGAGGAAGAACAAGTCTTCACCCTGACCATCCATATTGAATTTTGGATTATGCTTCATGATATGGAAGTACAAAGCCACAAAAAACTCAGTACAACCCAGCGAGCCACCCGGATGGCCGCTTTGGCAGGCGTGAACCATGCGTACGATGTCTCTTCTGATTTGTGAGGCAAGTTTTTTGAGTTGGATGAGATCTGGTTTCATAGGAAGTAGTTACAAAAGCACCATCCTAACGGTTTAGCCAGGATGGCGCGAAGATGTGTGAAATTTATAAACCCTGCAACGGGCTATATCGGATTATTACTTTTTCTTTTTAGCAGCCTTCTTAACCGATTTTTTAGCGACCTTCTTCGCAGCCTTTTTGGGTTTCTTGGTTGCAACTTTCCTGGTGGCAGGGGCGGCAGCAACAACTCCATTGCCTTTTAAAATCTGATCAGTGTGGTTTTTAGTATCCACCTTTCCGATGATCTCATCAATGATTCCATTTTCGTTGATGATGAAAGTAACGCGGGCTGTGCCCATGTACTTTCTTCCGTACATCGATTTCTCAACCCAGGTTCCATATTTGCTGTGGAGCGACTTGTCGGTATCAGCGAGTAAGCTAAAGGGAAGTTTTTCTTTCTCGATGAATTTCTTGTGCGATTTCTCGTTATCAGTACTTACGCCCAATACTTCATATCCCTGTTTGAGAAGCACTTTGTAATTATCGCGGAGGTTGCACGATTCTGCAGTGCATCCGGGTGTCATGTCTTTCGGATAAAAATACAGAACCAGTTTTTTTCCTCTGAAGTCAGATAGTTTTACTTCTTTTCCATCCTGATCTTTTGAAGTGAAGTCAGGAGCTTTGCTTCCAGCTGTTAGCGCCATACTGATTTACGGTTTACGTCCCGATAGTTATCGGGATACGATTTACGATTTTGATTCGAATTTTCCGATTACCGATTACCGATTACCGATCACCGATCACCGATTACCGATCACCGATTACCATTTTCTATGGGATTTTATAATTAAAAGTTCTCTTATTCCCTGCGTTATCAGTGACTGTTAGAACAAGATCACCTTTGAGTAATTCAGTCTTTGATCTTCGCTCTGACATGATGATGTCATTCTTCGCATCATAATTCATCAGGAGCCACTTACCATTGATGGTTGCTTCGAAGTCGGCAATTCCTGAAAGCTGGTCATCGATTTTGAAACGAACAGCCTGGTTGTTGGCATAAATGAAACGGATGGCCGGAGGTATTGAATCGGTCAGGATAGTGAAGTTTCCAAATTCACGGGTTGTAAAGTTGATGCTTCCGTTTACCCATCTGCCACCTTCATAACTGTATCTTTTTCCTACAATGCGATAGACGCCTACATTTTTAGCAGTAGAATAATTAAGGTTGGGCCTGAGCGTGATGGTAACATTCCGATTGAGCGGAACGAAAGGATTGCCAATCGTAAAAATCTCAGCACTATCAAGCGTGAGACGATGCCCGGCATTGAAGTACAATGTATCGAACAAGGCATTTCTTGGAAACTGAACATCGAGCGGAACGCTGTAGTATTTGTATTGTGTACCGGCAGGAATAACAGCTTTGATATTAGGGATAAGTGATTGACCGCAAACGTTCACTGAATCAGGAATTTCCTTCCGCAGATCAAAGAGAAATACCGATTTACCTTTACTGAAATAAGTTGGTTCAATTTCTTTTGATGTTCCACTGAACCAGGCAACTGGTTTTGTACCTGCACATGCTTGCGTGGTAATGGCAAGTGTGTTTTCCTGGATGTCGTAAGCAACCGGCACCCGGGCTGATTCCAGCAGTGCAACTTGCTTTACAGGAGCACTGGGCTTTAACCGAAGTGTAGCTTGAGAAGTGTTTCCGTAAATGTCTTTCATCACAATCAAAACATTGGAAATCTTATCGGGATTAATTTTTATTTGACCTGTTCCGGGTGAACCGTTGTAGAAATTCAGTTTGTTGCCATCATCAACATAAAGTTTGTAAAAGCGATTGCCCTGATTGCGCAAGGTCTTGTAATCAATGAAGGTGTAAATACTGCGCGATTCTAAAAGATTTAACTCTTCTATTTTCTGACTGAATATTTTTACACTGTCGACAAAAACCTCGATGTAATTGATACCGCATTTGTAGCGGGCATTGTCAACACGATCGTAACCCAACAGTTCAATACCAATATTTCCTGAAGCAAGGATTGGTACAGGTAATGAGTAGTTTTTCCCAACCCGTGTTGCGTAGAATTCTACCCGTCCAAAACGGTCATTGATTCTGGAGTCAATGTCAAGGGTCTTCAATGCAATCTTTTGAACGATAGGAGGGTTTACATCGTTTATCTCCGTAAATTCAAATTTCAACGGATCGAGTGCCTGATTGCTTCTTCTGATATCGAAGTGCAAATGAGGCCCACCCGAAGATCCTGTATTTCCCGCAAACGCTATTGTATCACCTTGCTTCACGTTAAACTGACCTTCCTGAAAATTCAAATCAACGTCAGATGCCTTCTTGGTGTATCGTGTATTCAGAATATGCTTCTCGATTGCACCATTGAACCTGTCTAGGTGGCCGTAGAGAGTAGTAGTTCCATCCGGATGAGTCACGTACAAAACATTGCCAAAACCTGATGGCGTGACAGCAGCACGAGAAATGTATCCGCTTTTTGAGGCGAGCACTGGCCAGCCAATTTCATTATTGGTGCGGATGTCAATGCCGGTATGGAAATGGGTGTTTCTCAGTTCACCCATGGTTCCGGCTAATGAACCGGGTTGACCGGGTTTTAGAGGAAACAAAAATTTTTCTTCCCGAATTACTTTCGAATCGGTTTTACTGAACTGGGCATGCACACTGCATGCAAAACATAACAGGAAGACAACACTACTTAACTTCAAACTCCAACAACTTTTCATTCTCTATGTAGGCTGATAAAACATTTCCAACGGTTACGGCACTAACACCTTTTGGTGTGCCGGTAAAAATATAATCGCCCGTACGCAGGGTAAAAAACTTCGACAGGTAGCTAATAATAAATTCAAAATTGAACAACATCAAACTTGTGTTTCCTTGTTGCTTGAGTTTCCCGTCAACCTGCAGACTAAAATTGATATCCTTTAAATTCTTGAATTCACTAACCGGAATAAATTTCTCAGATAGGGGAGCAGACCCATTGAATCCTTTAGCAATATCCCAGGGCAAACCTTTTTCCTTCGCTTTTGTCTGGAGATCGCGTGCTGTGAAATCAATTCCTACTCCAATTGAATCGTAATACTTGTGCGCAAACTTTTCTTCAATGTTCTTTCCCTCTTTACAGATGCGAAGCACCAACTCTACTTCATGATGAACATCTTTTGAGAAATCAGGATAATAAAACGGACCGTTGTTTCTGATCAGGGCAGTATCGGGTTTTGTGAAAATTACCGGATCATCAGGTTTTTCATTGTTCAGTTCCTGAATGTGTTCAACGTAATTCCGGCCAATGCAAAAAATTCTCATAGGTAGTAGGACTGGGGGGCTTGGGACTTAAGGCTGATCGTGAAGCCAAAAATCCCAAATCCTAATTGTTATTTCTTTAATTCAATAATCGTGGCCGACTTACCGGCTAACGAAAGATTCTGCAAGTTACTAAGGGTTTCGTTTGTAACCACATTTTTGCCCGAACTAAATCCATTCAGGCGTTCCTGAAAACGTTTGGTGTCGAGCGTCTTGGGGTCGGCATTGTTATTCAGGATCACCATCACACTTTCTGAATCGTTATAGCGGAAGTAAACATAGATGCCATTCTCGGGGATGAAGTGCATAAACTTACCCGTGTGAATCACAGGCTTTTGCTTACGCCAGTTCAACAAGGTTCTTAAGTAGCTAAAGACTTCATTTTGCTGAGGTGTGCGGCCAGCTTCAGTAAAAACATTTGCCGGATCACCTTTCCATCCACCCGGCATATCTGCACGCAACGTTCCGTGGTTGCCTCCATCACCTAACATTCCTAATTCAATTCCATAAAGGAGTTGAGGGATACCGCGCATGGTAAGCAGTGTGGCAAAGCCCATCTTTTGTTTACTAATATCACCAGCTACAGATGTTGCATAGCGGGACATATCATGATTATCCAGAAAAATAAGATTATAAGTTGGGTCTTTATAGAGCATGTCTTGTGCAAGGATATAATAGATATTGGCCAGCCCGGTGTCCCAACCTTCCTGTTGATTGAAAGCCTCCTTTAACGCCCTGTTCAAGGCAAAATCGGTCACGCTCGACAGGGAACCATAGTAACCTGATTTAGGTCGATAGAAGGAAGTAGTAAAGATTCTTTCTTCCCAAACTTCACCTACGATTGTGAAGTTTGGATACTCGGTGAGTAGTTCTTTACACCATTTTTCCATAAAGTTGTTGTCGTTGTATCCATAGGTATCCATCCTGATGCCGCCAAGTTGTGCATACTCGATCCACCAGATACTGTTTTGTGTCAAGTAACGCGCAACATGCTTGTTCGTTTGATTCAGGTCGGGCATTTGAGGAACGAACCAGCCTTTTTCCATTTTCTGAACATCAAAGTCTGATGCATTAATGTCCATTGGAACCGCCACGCGATAGTTTGTCGTTCCATATTCGGTGAAAGAGTGATACCAATCTTTGGATGGAGGGTCTTTGAAGAACCAGTGCTCTTTGCCGCTGTGGTTAAACACCATATCCATAATTAATTTCAATCCTTTTTCCTGAGATTTTTTTGCGAGTCTCTGGTATGACTCATTGGTTCCCAATCGCGAATCTATTTTGTAAAAATCCGTGATCGCATACCCGTGATAAGATTCTTCTTGTTGATTATTTTCTAAAGCAGGGTTTAGCCAAAGAGCAGTCACACCTAAATTTTGGATGTAATCCAGATGATCTTCAATACCTTTTAAATCACCGCCATGTCTTCCAAAGGGTTCTTTTCGATCCAATTTTTGAAACATTCCGGGCATAGAGTCGTTTGTTTCGTCACCGTTGGCAAAACGAT
>DASTYM010000164.1:0-5845 GCA_035764995.1 Cyclobacteriaceae bacterium
TATTTACTTCAGCTCGATTGGATTAGGCGTAAAGCAAATGATAAAAATAATCACCGCTATCCATCCTAAAATCTTTCGCTTATCGTCTAATGGTTCTTCTATTTCGGATGGTGGGTGAGTTATTCCCAAAAATCTACCCAATAACACTCCGAATAAAAGCCAGCCAGAATAGCCATGCAGTTTTGGGTAAAGCATTGTTAATGTAAATTGGAGCGCAAAAACGACCAACGCATACATAATCGTATCGCGTTGGGACAAACCGAGACCACGTAAAGAGAAATACAAAAATAATAGATATAACGGGATAGTATACTGCAGTTGTGACAGTGGCGCTGACGGATGAATATATTCAAGCCCAAGGCCGGCATAAAACATAACGGCAATAAAAAATACCGAAGCAATCACGCGATGTCTTTTATACCCCAGCAATCCATACACAACATGCCCGCCATCTAACTGACCGATTGGCAATAAATTCAAACTGGTAAAAACCAATGCAAGAAAGCCTGCAAATAAATAAGGATAGTGCATGATCTCGTGTGCATTCGGAACGCGTGCAGGATCTGCCAACTGTTCGAAAAGCAGGAAGAGTAAATTTTTTCCCACTGTTACATCAATAATACCTTCACGAGGCTGGTATACATGATCGGCATAGTTCAATCCATATTGCTGATATTCGGGGTGAATCTGAAAAATATATTCGGGTGGCGGAAGTGTGGCAAAGCCATAAACTAAAACAATTAAGGCGATCACAAACCCGGCCAGAGGCCCGGCAATACCAATATCAAAGTTCTGCATTTTAGAATACACGCGACTTCGCAATCGAATCACTGCGCCCATCGTACCGATTGATAAGGGAATCGGAGGAAATGGAATGTAATAAGGCAATGAAGATTTAACCTTATGATACATCGCAGTAAAGTAATGTCCGAATTCGTGTACGGTTAAAATCAACAGGAAAGGAATTGAAAAAGAAAGGCCACTTGTAAAATCATTCCAGGTAAAGGTTTCTGCATAAATCGATTTCCCATACGTCCATTCAGCTCCAGCCAGGGTCGTGGTGATAAACGTGGCTACAAAAAGCAGAATTTGAATGAGAAGAATACGTTTTTCTTTGGTCATAGTGTCAAGAAAATAATCTCAAGGGGATGTGTAAAACAAGGTTGGAGGTCACGAACAGTCACAAATTTCAAATGGAACGATCATGATGCAATATTAGTTATTCTCGTTTGGTAAATTAGCAAACTAAATAAGAAGTCTGACCGGGATTATTGCTATGAGGAAATTCCTGTTTTTTATTTTAATCACTTTATGCACTCCTGCATTTGCCCAACTGGCGGTGGAGGATGACGAGCAAGACGAGCACATTTTTACACTGAATGAATTAACCTATTTCATTGATTTAGCTGATACACTAACGATTGAAACTGCTTCCTCTCCGGGCTTCACCAAAAATTTTTTAAGGCATGGATCATACCAGAATGCCGATTTCAAATCTGGTGCTGCCTATTGGATCCGAATGCCCGTTCAACACAATTCGAAGTCACAAAAGCAATGGATTTTTGAATTCTACGATCAAACCATTGATCACCTTGAGGCCTTCGTTCCGCTACGTGCAGGAAAGTACCGGCAATTTGTAACAGGCGATCAATACACTTTTGAAAAACGAACCTTTCTTCACAAAAATTTCGAAATCCAGTTGCCCCATTATGGCGACACCACAATCTACTATTATTTCAAAGTCCGGTCGCACGATTTTGCAGATATCCGCATTGCATTCAGGTCTATTGATCGTTTCGTTTACTATGTTCAGAATGAGTACTTCCTGTATGGCACATTTTACGGAATGATCCTGATCATAACGCTTTATAACTTTTTAGTTTACCTGGCCATTCGTGAAATCAAACACATCTTTTACATCTTTTACATTTTAAGCGTGGCATTCTATGCCATGAGCCTTGATGGAATCGGATTCCAGTTTATTTGGCCAAACCATCCGGAATGGAACAACATAACTGCCGGTATCGCCCTCTATTCGTTAATTCTATGGGCGCTTATTTTTACCAGGAGATTTCTGAGCACCACGGCAAATGCTTCCATGCTGGATAAGGTATTAAAGTGGACAATTCTTGCCCGAACCCTGTTATTTGTTTTTACACTTGCATTTTATCCAGCCTTATTTTCCTACAGAAATATTGAGATCATACCGCTGTCGATGATTTTTTTCACCGGCATCGTTGTTTGGTATCGCGGTTACAGGCCAGCACGTTTTTTTGTGATCGCATACGGAATTCTTTTCTCTGGATTCTTCGTGCGGATGCTCGTGTATTTAAACATACTGCCGTTTACTATCATTTCACATTACAGTTTGCATATCAGTTTTGCTATCGAGATGCTCTTCCTGACTTTTGCATTAGGTGACAGGATTCGCATTCTTAAAGATAATCGGGACAGGGCGCTGCGGAGGATCATTCACCAGCACGAGTATAACATGGAACTGAAAGACAAGGTGAACCGTGAACTGGAAGAAAAGGTAAAAGAACGCACGCGTGAACTGGATACAAAAAATCATCAGCTTTTAGAAAGTAATCAGAAGCTTGAAAGACAGGCTATTGAAATCAATCAGATCAACACCATGTTGGATCTCGACAACTGGAAGCTGAAAAACAAGATTAAAGAAGTGCTGGAAGAAAGATTGATGGAGACTACGATGAGTTATGATGAATTTAAAACGTTGTACCCGGATGACCTGGCGTGTTACAGGTCGCTTGAAAGTTTGAAATGGGGAAATGGTTATCAATGCCGGAAGTGCTGGAACGAAAAATATTTTAATGGCACTCAGAAATTTGCGCGAAGGTGCACGCGCTGCGGCTACAATGAATCTGTAACTGCCTTTACGATCTTCCACAGTATAAAATTTCCAATCGAGAAGGCTTTTTATATCGCTTACCTGGCCGTGAGCGGAAAAAAGGAAAACACCCTAGAAGTTCTCTCCCGTATGCTGGGAGTCGGCCAGAATTCGGTTTGGGGGTTTAGAACCAAGGTAATTGAACGAATAAAGGGGCTCGAAATGAGGGGCAGGAAGCCCGTTAGCACCCGCTGGGAAGAGGTTATAACCGAAATGCCTCAATCCCACCAAAAGCCTAAATACGCTGTAGAATCAGGATCTAACTAAACGATTCCCGAAAACGTTTCCGGATTATGTTTTTTTTAGGGTAAATTCGTCTACCAGACCCCTCATTTACTCTTTACAACCACTGAAATCAATGTTTTTTTCAGTGGAAAAACACCAGAGGAAAAAAGCGATAAATGGCCAATAAAAAGTCACTTTAGACGAAAAAAGCTACCGCCATAATTTGCTTTTACCAAACTTTAGTTAACTGATTTTCTGATTCACTTAAACTCTGTTTGGTTACGCTATGAGGAGAACACTGTTTTTTACCTGTTTTTGGCTGTTTTTTACTTCCAGTGTCCTTGCTCAGACCCGTACGGTTACGGGCAAAGTAGTCTCTGCGGAAGACAATCAACCTATGCCGGGGGTTAATGTGGTTGTTCCCGGAACCACAAAAGGTGTTGCCACCGATGCTGAAGGAAATTATTCTATTCAACTCGCAGCCGGTGAAAATTCTCTCTCCTTCACCTTCATTGGCTTCAAAACCCAAACGGTTGAAGCTGGGAACCGGGAAGTAGTCGATGTTGTCATGGAAATCGATGCCGTTGCGCTGGAAGAAGTTGTTGTAGTTGGGTATGGCATTCAAAAGAAGACTGATATCACTGGCGCAACAGCCAATGTAAAGGGAGAAGAATTGATCAAGCAACCTGTTTTAACTGCCACGCAGGCTATCCAGGGAAAAGTGGCCGGTGTACAAATTATCAGTTCCGGGCAACCAGGAAGCTCTCCACAAATACGCGTTCGGGGAGTCAGTACTGCTTTTGGCGGAACTACTTCTCTATATGTTGTTGATGGCGTACTCACAGATGACATATCAAACATCAACACGGCAGATATTATTGACATGAACATTCTAAAG
This sequence comes from Cyclobacteriaceae bacterium, assembly GCA_035764995.1. Lineage (GTDB taxonomy): Bacteria > Bacteroidota > Bacteroidia > Cytophagales > Cyclobacteriaceae > UBA2336. The sequence continues at coordinate 4,032 of DASTYM010000164.1, forward strand.
GATGCCTCATCTGCCGCCATTTATGGTTCACGTGGCGCAAACGGAGTAATTATTATCACCACAAAAAAAGGATCCGACCAAGGATTAAAAATCAGTTACAACAATAACATTGGAATTCGGCAAGCGGCCAACCTGGTTGAGATGGCTAACAGCGAGGAATATAGAAACTATGCACAAGCTGCAACCGGGGCGGCTCCACCCTCAACACCTTACGACACCGATTGGTACGATGAAATTTTACGAAACGCCTGGCAACAAACGCACAATATTTCTCTCTCAAGTGGTAATGAGAAAGCAAGGTACTTGTTTAACGTTGGCTACCTGCAAGATCAGGGAATTGTGATTAACAACGAATTCAAACGGTTAACCCTTCGACTCAATAGTGATTACAACATCTCCGACAAGATAAAAGTTGGGATACAATCCTCCTACGGTAACAGTCTTAACGAAAATGGATTTGGCAATCTCGACATCGATGCCTATGGAAACATTGGTTCAGTTTATAACGATGCATACCGCGCTTCTCCTATTATAGCAAGTGTGGTTGACGGACTTTATGGAAACACTTCTGCCTTTCAAAATGTGGGCAATCCGGTGCTTGATGTCAGCAACAACGATATCGATGTAAAAGAAAATCGCCTGCAGGGATCATCCTTCCTGGAAATAAAACCATTAATATGGCTGTCACTCAAGTCATCTATCGGTGGCGATTGGAGAAATTCATTAAACAGAGGCTACTATTATGAATTCAGTTCTACAGACGGAACGACATTCATGACGCCCGGTGGAAATCAATTCGCAAGCAACAGCCGACTCAGCGTTAAACAAAGCCAATCGTTTCGATGGGTTTGGGATAACACAATTACAGTCACAAAAAGATTCGGCAATCACGACTTTACTTTCCTCGCAGGTACTACTGCAGAGAAGTATAACAATCATTGGTTTTTAGCTTCGCGATTAGATGTACCGGCTGATCCAGACCTATGGTACATCGGTGTAGGTGATGCAAACACCTCGCAGAATGACGGTGGTGGTGATGCGTGGTCACGAAATTCGTACCTGGCAAGACTCAACTATGCATTCAATGAAAAATATTTACTCACAGCTTCCATTCGGAGAGATGGCAGTTCAAGGCTACCCGAAAAGAATCGTTGGCAAAATTATCCTTCAGTTGGATTGGGTTGGATTTTAAGTCGCGAAGGCTTTCTGCAGAACCAAAATATATTCGACCTGTTGAAACTCAGAGCTTCCTATGGAAAGGTTGGTAATGATCAGATACCAACCAATGCCTTCACTGAAACCTTAACACTCAACAAAGCTTACAGTTTCAATGGCAGCGTTACACCCGCGACCAATGGTGTTCAGAACAATCGTATTATTGACCCGAACATCACCTGGGAAACAACAGAAGAGTATGATTTCGCTGTAGAATTTGGATTGATCCAATCGAAATTAACCGGTGAAGTAAACTACTATGATAAGAAAGTCGAAAATGCATTGATCGAAGTGCCGATCCCCAGAACTGTGGGTGATGCCGATGGGTTAATCATTACCAACGTGGCGTCAATCCAAAACAGAGGAATTGAAGTCGTGTTGAATTGGAAAGATGAAGTCACCGAAAACTTCTCATACAGCATTAGTGGTAACGCAACTTTCAACCACAATGAAGTAATCGCACTGAATGGCGGTCAAGCCAGACCTGACGGAGGAATTGGTGGAGGGCAAGGTTTCACCACCAACACTGATAATGGTTACGCAATTGGAAGTTTCTACGTACTCAAAACAATTGGTGTCTTCAATTCTGTGGCGGAAGT
>DASTYM010000165.1:0-10064 GCA_035764995.1 Cyclobacteriaceae bacterium
TCAAACACATCTTTTCGGATACCCATGTTAAACCCACGCGGATTATATTGATGAATTTGTTTTTTACCTCCACGAATACCGCCCGTTGTTAAATAGGAAGTCATGGCAAAGCTGATAGCCTTTTGAACGTTTGTGAACGAAGCATGTGCCGCATCAGGACCGCCAAAAGCATCTATTTTATCTGCTTGTAATGCACTATGCAAAGCCGTAAGATATCCTGCAGGCAAAATCACATCAGAGTCCAGGAAAATCAGGTAATCTCCTTTTGCGCGTTGGGCACCTAAATTTCTCGATGGACTTATACCCAATTTGGGCCTGTGTAAATGCTGAACACTAAGCTTAGACTCAAAACTCCTGATCTGTTCGGTTAAAATAGTCGTTGGACTTCCATCAGCAATAATCACTTCAAAGCCCTGATAATTTTGCGTTGGAGCGGTTAGGAGCATAAAGCTTTCCAGCAATTCCCTGATTTCATCGGGGCGATTGAAGGCTGGTATGATGAAAGAATAAAACAAGGCCGTTATTTTTGCGTGCGAAACTACAAAAGTAACCGATAGCATGGCACTGTAAAAAGTTTTTTGCTCCTTTGCCCCCGCACTATGAGAAAAATCAACGCATTTTTAAAGAGCTTCATTCTGTTTCTGCGTCCGGGAATATGGTTAAACTTTCTGGCAGGACCGCTTCAACTTCTGGCCAATACTATCAGGCTTTCCCGCTGGACAACCACGCATGGCAAAGCAGTAGCCTTTAATGATTTCTATCGGCCTTCAAGGAATTACAGTCTGCGCTATAATTTATATGATCATGTTCTGAAGCAGGAAGCGCTTGAGCAAGCACCAGTTACGTACCTGGAGTTTGGTGTGGCTAAAGGTTTATCTTTTCAATGGTGGATACAGCACAACAAAAATGCTGATTCAAGATTTTACGGATTTGATACGTTTGAAGGATTGCCTGAGAAATGGGGAACGTTCTCAAAAGGATCTATGTCGTTTGGTGTGCCGGAATTAAATGATGATCGACACGAATTTTATAAAGGACTTTTTCAGCTAACGTTGTTCAATTTTATTGACAGCGGCAAACTCAAACCTGAACAGCGAAAGATCATTCACTTAGATGCCGACCTGTTTTCATCGACATTGTTTGTTCTTACAACACTTCACCGGTATCTCAAGAAAGGTGATATCTTGTTTTTTGATGAATTTAATGTTCCAAACCATGAGTTCCTGGCATTCGATCATTACGTAAAATCTTTCTATGTCGACTACGAAGTAATCGGGGCGGTTAATAATTATTTCCAGATTGCAGTAAAGTTGAAGTAGCGGTTAGTGATTCGCTACAACTTTCAGAGGAGTTTCCGATTTTAACTCGTTAATGCCAACGGTATCAATCACTAAATAATCGCGTTTGCTTAGTGACTGCATCGCCAGCATCTCTGCGAGGAAACCCGTTACAAACAATTGAACACCAATAACGAGGGCAACAAGCGCTAAATAAAAAATTGGTTGCTCGGTGATTTGTCTCTTCAGCGGAATTTTAGATATGTAGGAAGCATCGATCTTATCCCAGATAAGTTTGGCCGTCATGATAAATCCTGCGATAAAAGAAAGGGTTCCCCACAGTCCAAAAAAGTGCATGGGCTTCTGGCGGAACTTACTCACGAACGTGATTGACAATAAATCGAGGAAGCCGTTCATGAAGCGCTCCCACCCAAACTTGGAAACACCAAATTTGCGGGCACGATGCTCTACAACTTTCTCTGTAATTTTTCTAAACCCCGCCCACTTGGCAATCACCGGAATGTAGCGGTGCATTTCACCGTACACCGAAATGTTTTTAACCACGCGTTTATCGTAAGCCTTCAAACCGCAATTGAAGTCATGAAGCTTGATACCCGATATCATGCTGGTAACTGCATTGAAAAATTTTGAAGGAATGGTTTTCGAAAGTGGATCGTTGCGTTTTTTCTTCCAACCGGAAACAAGTTGAAACCCATCCTGCTTGATCATTTTATACAGGTCCGGAATTTCATCAGGGCTGTCCTGAAGATCAGCATCCATCGTGATCACCACATCGCCTAAACAAGCACGGAAGCCTGTTTGCAATGCAGCTGACTTTCCATAATTGCGATTAAACCGGATTCCCTTCATGTTAGGGTTCTCCTTGCTGATGTTCGAAATAACATCCCAGGAATTATCCTGACTGCCATCATCGATCAACAGCACTTCATAGGAAAAGCCGTGCGCTTGCATCACACGGCTTATCCATTGACAAAGTTCAGGAAGAGATTCTTCCTCGTCTTTAGAAGGTATTACAATAGAGATATCGCAATTACTTTTCGACATTAAGACTCAACAGGTTGGTTTTTCTTAACAATTGCTCCTGAAATAAGTGCAAACACAGCACAAAAAATTACCGCCCAAACATAGCCAAGTGCTAATCCACCTACAGTATAACGGTCGGCTGCATCGTTGCGGGCTTTCTCTAACGCCTCGTCCATCTGGTCTTCAGGCATGCCGAAGCTTCTCATCATTTCCTCTGCATTCTGAACGGATACGTCTGTCAATTTCTGACCCAACTCAGGGTCAATTACTGTATACAATAGAATATTAAATATCGTAGAGATAAACGCAGAAAAAGCGAATACGATGAATCCATGAAGGAATGCATCTTTAAACGGCATAAAGCCGCCTATTTCTTTTCTGTACCCGATACCTGCGTAAATCCCGTATCCTAAAAATATTGCCAACGACAAAAGGGCGATTTTAATGGTTGCTAATAAGGTATAGTCAACCGCATAGTATACGAGTGTCAGAACAATACTAATGACAGCCAGGATAACGCCATGTTTAATGGCATTGTTCATCAATGTTGGTTTGGTTTCAGTTGTTTCCATTGTTAACGGGTTTAGGTTCTTTTCTTAAAATTACTGATAATATGATGCTTACAAAAAAGCCAATCATGAGACTCTGTATAAAGTACAGACTGGCAATTTGTTTCGAGTTAGTCGCGGGGAGTTGCTCCAAATTACGTTCGTAAACATCTTTTCCAATTCGCGCGATATCCTCAGCCGGGAACGTCTTTAAATAGGCCGTCATGGCCTTTACATAATCGGGAATAAAGGAAGATTCAAGAGAACAAAAAACCAATAATAGCAGAGAAGCAATTGTACCAGCCACCACAACCATGATAAAGCCACCCGCCATTCCCTGCCAGAAATACAACGAACCTTGCTGGTAGCCCTCGCGGAACTCACGCAGACTAAAGAAGATACAAACACCCAACAACAAAATTCTGAAATCCATGAAAGGTGAAATCATCAATGGATGACGACCTATGTAGAACATGGCGATCAACAATACAATGATCAATATTCCTGCCAGGGCTCCCCATTGTAAGCCAATAGAAATTAATGGTGAAGATTTTTTCATTTTTCTAAATCGAGCCAGTGACGGCCATTGTTAAACACTGCCACCGCTTTACCGGTAAGTGTTTGTCCTAACCACGGAGAGTTTTTTGACTTGGATAAATTGGTTTCGTCATCGAAAGTCCAGGTGAAGTTGGGATCGAGTAACGTCAGGTTTGCTTTTGCTTCTACGTCAATCACAGGTGTTTCCACATTCAGCACAGTACGTGGTCCGTTCGTAACTTTGTCGATAAGGATATCCCAATTAACAACTTCAGAAAGTGATACCAGGTTTGATGCAAAGGTTTGGAGGTTAATCATGCCGGCATCTGCCAAATCGAACTCGATGCTTTTGCTTTCTGCATCTTGCGGGAGGTGTCCCGAACAAATCACATCGATGGTTCCGTCATTCAGGCCTTTGATGAGCGCATCGTTATCCGCTTTTTCGCGAAGCGGAGGGTTTACTTTATAGTTCGTATCAAATCCTGCCAGCATGGTGTCGTCCAACAAAGGTTGATACGCTGCGATGTCGCAGGTGACGTTCATTTTATTTTTCGCTGAGCGGATCAGTCCGACTGCTTTTGAAGTAGAAAGTCGGGAAAGATGAAGTCTGCCTCCTGCGTAGTTCAGCAACTTGAGGTTACGGCTGATCGCAACTTCTTCAGCAATGCGGGGCATTCCTTTTAATCCAAGCATCGTGCTTTGCAAACCTTCGTGCATCTGACCGAACATATTCAGCCAGATATCTTCCGGGTGATCAATGAGCACTCCGTTGAACTTTTGCAAGTATTGAAGCGACTTCAAAAAGATATCCGTATGCCAGATAGGTTTGAGTCCATCCGTAAAGCCGGCTGCACCCGCTTCGTGCAAGTCGATCATCTCGGTGAGTTCTTCGCCTTTATTATTTTTCGTTACTGATGCCAGCGGATGAATTTGTAACAATCGGTTATCGTTTCCGCGGGTGAGGTAGTTGACATCATTTTTTGTCTGGATGTTAGGAATCGTATTGGGCAACACGGCTATTTCCGTAAAGCCTCCTGCTACTGCTGTTTTCGCTCCAGATTCCAGGTCTTCCTTGTGCTCGAGCCCCGGATCGCCAATGAAAGTACCCAGGTCGAACCAGCCGGCCGACAGGATCATCCCCTCGGCTTTGATTACTTTATCGGCCTGGTAGTTTTTATCACCTATTTCGGTGATGCGGCCATTCTGGATTAATATGTTTTTTTCTTTTTTATGAAAGGGAGAACCGGTGTTGAGGATTTTAGCGGCCTGGATGAGTATCTTCATTAACCGTTACTATTTTAGAAATCGGATCAGTAGTATTTCCACCAGCAGGAAGCATAGGGCCAGTAAGAGGGCGTACTTCCACAATGGTTTCCCCAAATATCTCTCTTTTATTTCGTTACTGAAAGCGTCTTCTGAATTTGCCTCAAAAATGCTGATGCCTTCGGGATTGCCGAGCTGCTGTTTAATCTCTTCTCCTGAAAACTGCGTGAGCAAAGACTCAAATCTATTCAGGTTAAAAGCCAGTAATCCTACGGTATCACTTTCATGAGCAACCTTATAAAACCCCGCACTCATGGCCAGCCGGGGGAGTTCCATCATGACCTGGTCGGCCAGCTTGCGTTGGCTGGGAACAATTTCCTGTTCACCTACCAGCTTCAGAGGCTGTTCACCAAAAACGCTGTCGAGGCGAATGCTGATGAATGATTCATTCAAAGAGTAATATGGTTTTACTTCCTGCTTCTTTCCTGAGGCTGCCATCCGGTACATCACCGGAACAAACAAGGCGGAGTTGTGAAAAGAAGTAAAGGCAGTTTCAAGAGGCGAAGAAAGTACGTATAGTTTACCTGATTGATTAAAAACCGAAAGGTACGGTTGCTCGTTCCTGAATTTCAGAATGGCCGAGCGATCGGTTCCCCAATCCAACAATTGGCTTGCCTTGGGCATCTCCAATCGGGCAGATCGCTCTTCAAAAACATTTTCAAAAAACGGGTTGTTGAAATCAGGGTAATCAAGATCGCTTAACGCGGATGCTTTTACCACATTAATAGTTGGCAAACGTAGCATGTTCTTATAAGAAAGTGCATCGGGGGTTAGTCCCGGAATAACAAACAAAGCTCCTCCTGCACTTACAAAATTTCGGAGCGATGATGAGAAGGCAGCATCGAACCTGTCCAATCCATTTACCACTACCAGATCAGCTTCTGACAATAAGCTGTAGTTGAAATTGTTCATGGTGAACGAACGGAATGAAAACACCTGTTTGTTTCCGAAAACTTTTTCAATAGGCGTTACCTCATTCTTGTTTTTAATTTCTACTACATGGATTTTCTCCGTGAAATTGAGAGCGAGATAAAACTCATTATCGAAACTCACCGGGTAATCATTGAAACTGATCGTGGCGCGGCTGACTCCGTTTAAACCTGTGACCAAATCGAACGAAGTTTCTGCCATGCCTTTGGCCGCAATGTTTACTGAGCTTGTTCCGGTTTGTATTCCGTTTACAGATGCCTTCACCAATAATTGTTCGACTGCGCGTGAGCCATCGTTACGCAACCGAACGTGCAGCGTATTTTTTTCGCCTCCTACAACAAAAGGATTTTCGAGATAGGCGCTATCAATAAAAATATTGGTATTCGTTTGAAATTTGAGCGGCACCAGATGCCAGCGTTGGGTTGAATCATAAAGAGATCTACTCAACCGACCAACAGTCGATTGCTGGAAATCTGAAATCAGGAATACTTCATTGGAGCTTTCTGTTGACGAGTTATTAAATCGTTCTTTTACCTCCGCCAAACTTCTGCTCACTGGTGAAAGTCGAACCTGGCTCAGAATGTCCTGAATCTCAGTTTTGGTTTTATATGAATTTGAAAAGGGAGCAAAGTCGTTGGTTAATAGTTTATACCGACTATCAGGAGGAAAAATTTCAACGATCTGTCGTGCATACGAAATTCCTGCATCGAGCGCGCGGTTTTTTTCCCCTACCGGCACCGACATACTCAGTGAGTTATCGAGGTAAATGGAAATATTCCGGTTGGTCGAAAATTGCTCCGTGGCCGGGATGATGGGCTGCGCAAAAACAAATACAAGAAATAACAGAAACAGTAACCTTGAGGCTAGTATGAGATAATGTTTAAGTCTGCGCTTAGCGCTGGTGGCTTCTTGCACCTGCTTTAAAAAGCGTGTGCTGGAGAAAAATATCCGCTGGGTTTTACGGAAATTAAAAAGATGAACGATGATGGGAATGGATAGGGCTGTAAGCGCCCAGAGAAACGTAGGATATAGAAAACTCATCAGTGCGAAGTTAACCGTTAAACGTTAACGGTTAATAGGAGTTCGGTGGAATGTGATAAGAGGTCGTCCCTCACCAGCCCTCACCCGTCTTTGCTCCGCTCGACACCTTCTCCCCAAGGGAGAGGGCCGGGGTGAGGGCAAGTCACCCCGTTGCCAGGGTGACTTAGCTCTAAAGGGATGGGCTCCTACTGCTTCCCTCCGAGCATGACCAGGTCGTTCACATTAATCTCGGTGATATAGCGTTTCTCGCCATTGTCGCCTTCGTAATCGCGGTGCACGAGGCGGCCTTCTACTACCACCTCCTGACCTTTCTTCAAATACTTCTCGGCTACTTCAGCCAGTTTACCCCAGATCACAATGTTGTGCCACTGTGTGTCTTCCACTTTTTCACCTTTTTGGTTTTTGTACGAATCGGATGTAGCGATGGAGAAAGACGCTTTCTTTTTACCGCTAAAGGTTTTCACTTCAGGATCTTTACCTAACCGACCGATTAACTGAACACTGTTTCTTAAACTTTTCATACTTATAAAATTTACTTGTTTAACATACTCGCCTAAGCCACGCTTCGACTCCACTCAGCGTGACTGCCAATCACTCATTTGTTTCGACTAACGGTGCAAAGGTGTATTGAGAAAAAAGTACTAGTCGTATATTAAACGCTTATAATCGATTATATTCGTTTGTAACCGTTTGTAATCGGATCGTACACTCCCCTCAGATTTATCAAAAACTCTTAAATCATGGTAAAAACACAAGAAAAGGTTTGCCTGGAGTGTGGGAAGAAATTTAGCGGGCGCATCGACAAAAAATATTGTTCAGACATCTGCCGGATCAGTCACAACAACAAATTAAACAGCGATGAAACCAACTACATGCGCAACTTGAATAACATTCTCCGCAAGAACAGGAGGATATTAATCGAGCTAAACTCCACCGGAAAAACAACCGTAAACCGCAACAAGCTAAACGATAAAGGCTTTGACTTCGGGCATTTTACCAACACGTATACAACGAAAGAAGGTGCGCTATACAAGTACTGTTACGAGCAAGGGTATTTGGAGGTAGATAAAGACAGGTTTTTGTTGGTGGTGAAGAAGGAGAGTTAGATGGAAAATTTTATGGCATGTAGTTTATAGCCGGACGTTAAGGGCAAGGCGGCTAAAAAAATTGAATTACTGAAAAAGGGAGACAATGACACAGAGAATTTATATAGACACATCAGTTATCGGTGGACTTTTTGACATCGAATTTTCGGACGACACAAAACCATTTTTTGACAGAGTTGAGAAAGGTGAATTAAAAATTGTGTATTCCGAGATTACTAATGACGAACTTGCCAACGCCCCGTACAGGGTTAGAGATTATCTCAAAGGACTGAGCTCAAAACAAAAAGAGTTTGTTGAGGTTTCTCAAGAAGCTGTAAATCTTGCAGACACTTATATCCGAGAGAAAGTGGTTGGAAAAACAAGTCGGGCCGACTGTATTCACATCGCCTTAGCGACAATTCATAAGGTCGACATTTTAGTAAGTTGGAACTTTAAACACATTGTAAACATTAATAGAATTAGAGGCTATAATTCCGTAAATTTGAGACTTGGACATCAGACTTTAGAAATTCGGACTCCAAAAGAAATTTAATATGGCAACAAAGACAGTAAAAATTGAAAAAGGTTTTGACGCTGTTGCCTACATGAGAAAGCAGCGGGACAAAATAAGTAAGGACATATCAAATATGGACTTCGAAGAGATTAAAGAATATTTTTCAAAAAAACGTAGGACTAAGCGCCCAGCCGCTAACACCCGTGTTTAAGTAATTGCGGGGTGTTGTGTCCTTAATCAAATCGGTTTCTTAATTTAGTCCTACAACGTGGGACAGCTTCGGCAGGTCGCGTTTGTCATGCTCCGCATTTAACAAACACTCCTAAGCCCAAGCCGTCATAAACACAAACGTTAGCTGCAAGCCCTTGGACAAATTGAAATGAATACCTTAAGGACACTGACAATAGTTTTTAATTTATTTATAATCATAGGCGCAGGACATGGTATTGCTCCGCTCGGACTTTTTGAAGTAATGAGTTTAACTAATCTATTTTCTGGAGACTTTCAGTTTAATATCTCCGGCCGTTATGACGAAAGACTAATGACCGTTGGACTCATCAGTGTGCTGGGACAAAGTATTTTAATCAGCAGTTATTTCTTTGACAAAGAAGTCAAATCCAAGTTGACCATTATCGGTTGTTTTATCTTGTTCGCAGCGACTTTTCTTCTAACGAAGGACGCTTTAAACATTCACAGCATCGACATCCTTTCTCTTTTCACAGCACTGCCGTTTATTGGGACAGGTGTAGTACTTTTAATAAGAGAAATCAAAGGACCAAAAAACAAAATTGAGCCCGGTGGACAGCGGGCCAGCCGTTAACAAGGTGTTTATGCCACCTTGGGCAATTCGTGTCCTCACTCCTTTCAGTTTCTTTACTTAAATTTGTTAACGGTGGACGCTCGGACTGGTCGGCTTTGTCATTCCTTCGTCATTTAACAAAGCCTCCTAAGCCCAAGCCGTCATAAACACAAACGTTGTGCACCATAATTTTCAGATAGTAAAGACTACTAACAAAATGACAAGGCTACTAATTGTAATAGTGACAGCAATCTTATTTTGCTCTTGCGGACAAGAAAGACCAAAAATTAATCACGAAGCCGTAGACACGACATCAGTTGTTGACGATAGAATCAAAGACACGACAAAGATTTTGGTTTCAGAGCTTCCTGTAAAGTTTGACAGTACCGATGTACTGCTATTTGCCATTGGACTTGTTGACCTGCAAGAAAGAGGCGGATATAGCAAAATTGGTTCAGGCTCTTATAGCAGTTCTGACATTGCATCAGCTTATTTCAACAGCGACAACTTAATTGGTAATTTTATCAATATTGTCTTCCAGGACAAAAATGGTAATGAGAAAAAACTGACTGATCAAAAGATAAAGATTAGAAGCGTAAACTTCCTGAGAGACATCTTTAAAGAGACTAAAACTGGTTACTTACTTTACTCTATCTCTGACAGAGATTCAAACGGGGACAAGGAACTAAATCATTCAGACTTAGAAGCACTTTACATTAGTAAAATTGACGGCTCCGACTTCAAAAAATTAACAAAGGAGTTACACGAGTTTTATGACTGGAGTTTAATCAAAGGTGAGAATAGAATTTACTTTCGGACTTTGGAAGACAAGAACAAAGACGGAGAACTGAATAACAAGGACAAATTTCACTACTATATTATAGACTTCTCGGGCGATAAATACTCGGTGATGGAATACAACCCTGTAAAGATATTTGAGTAAGAAAATTACGGTGCACAACAAAA
>DASTYM010000166.1:0-5202 GCA_035764995.1 Cyclobacteriaceae bacterium
TCGACATCCGCGCTGGATGCAAGCAGCCGGTTGGTGCGTGGTAGCAATTATGAGCTGGATGGCGGTACTAATGTTTACGAACATATTTTAGGGACCCAGTGTAGTTTTTTTTATTACATCTGCCTGTTTCTGCATGAATCCAAGATTGTAGAGTTTTTTTCCTCGAGTCTTTGTCGGAAAAGCTGCGAAAATGCTCGGGAATCAGGCATCAATCATTTGTGGCACGATCTTTACAAGCATAACCTGAGTACAATTTAAATTCAAAACGCATGTGTGTTGGGGATTTACCTGGTTATGAAAAAGATTATAGTCAGTATTATAGTATTGATATCGTTGGCGCTAAAACCTCTTGAGGCTACCTCTGCAAAAGTGGGTACAGTGTATACTGTAGACCACGCACATAAATTCAATTGCATCACTCGCAAATATTACATTCAGACAGAAGCACGGGCTGTATTGGATGCACTCACTGTTTATAATCCTACCATGCGACAATGCGATCGATCACCATTGGTGACTGCGAGTAATTCAAGGATTGACAAGGTCAAACTCGGCAATCAGAAAATCCGGTGGATGGCGCTTTCCCGAAACTTGTTAAAACGATGGAATGGAAAATTTCACTATGGCGATACCGTCATGGTTAATTCAGGAGATCCTTCCATTGATGGATTTTGGGTCATCAAAGACACGATGAACAAACGCTATAGAAATTATGGTGACCTGCTGTTTCACAGTAATATCCGTTCAACCGGCAAATGGCGAAAGGTCGAAATCACGCGGGTAAAGTCTATTACACTATCACTTTAAGAAAGTCCCCGGCCCTGGTGCCGGGTCTCACTGAGTGGTAATGAAGACTCCGAATTGATGAGGAGTCCGAGAGGGATCGTGGCACCAAGGCCGCGAACGAATTAAGTAAGTCCCCGGCCATTGTGCCGGGTCTCAAAGGGAGGTAGTGAAGAGTTTGGACTGGTGAGGAGGCCGAGTGAGCTAATAGTTGTATATACAACAGTTGTTGAAACTTTAATTACCCTAATTGCGTTTTTCCCTCAGATGGGCATAAATTCTTTGAAAAAGCCCTGAAAACAAACCAAATTCATACTTATGAAAACCGTACTACATAAAGCCAACACCCGCGGCAAAGCCAACCACGGATGGCTGGACTCACATCATACCTTTAGTTTCGCAGGATACTTTGATCCATCGCGCGTACACTTTGGAGCGCTCAGAGTTTTGAACGATGATGTCGTAGCAGGAGGCGCAGGCTTTGGTCAACACCCGCACGATAACATGGAAATTATCTCCATCCCGTTGCGCGGAGCACTTGAACATGGCGACAATACCGGTGGTCACGGAATTATTAAATCGGGCGAAGTGCAAATTATGAGCGCAGGCTCAGGAATTGAGCACAGCGAAAAAAATGCCTCCAGAACTGATGACGTTAATTTTCTTCAGGTGTGGGTGTTCCCGAAAGAACGAAACATTCAGCCTCGTTACGATCAAAAACTATTTCCCGCTGAAGATCGTGTGAACAAATTTCAAACAGTGGTTTCACCCGATAAGAAAGACGGGAGCCTGTGGATCAACCAGGACGCCTGGTTCTCGCTTGGAAAATTATCGAAAGGATCAACAACTGATTATTCAATCAATAAAAATACAAACGGTGTATATGCGTTCGTGATTGAGGGTGATGTAACCATCAACAATCAAAAACTGAATAAACGCGATGGTCTCGGTGTTTGGGAAGCCGACAAACTCGCGATTACAGCAGACAGCGATGCGGAAGTTTTATTAATGGAAGTGCCGATGAATTAATAGTCCATAGTCTTAAGTATTGAGTATTGAGTTTTACCGCGATACTCAATACTAAGGACTCAATACTAAATACTAAAGAAATGAAAACAAGAACAGTCTCTCATTTACTATACGCCAATCAAATGGACATGGGTGGTATGCCTATTCGGCAACCATTTCCTACTCAAAAGGTGCAACAGATAGATCCGTTTTTATTATTGCACCATGCCAATATTAAAGCGCCATCTCACATAGATCCGGATGATGCCGGTGTGGGCCCACATCCCCACAGGGGGTTTTCACCAGTAACATTTATTTTCCAGGGTGGTGTGCATCATCGTGATAGTCGCGGAAACGACAGCGTGGTGTATGCCGGTGGCATGCAGTGGATGAATGCAGGAATGGGTGTTATCCATAGCGAACGCCCGCCCCACGATATCCACGACATCGGTGGCCGTCAGGAAATTATTCAACTCTGGATTAACAGTCCGGCTAAAAATAAAATGGATCAGCCCACATATTTTCCGTTGCAGGCAAATGAAATTCAGAGTACTGCTTCTGCAGATGGATTGGTAAAAGTAAATGTGTTTGCCGGTGAAGTATTGGGAACAAAAACAAAGACCCCAACATTAAGCCCTGTGAATGCTGCAACCTTGATCGCAAAAAAAGGAGGGAAAATATCAATTGAATTACCAGCGTCTCATAACGCGTTACTCTATTTATTAGATGGCAAGATCACCCTCGATGGCTATGGTATGGTGGAGGGCCTGAATGCTGTCGTATTGAAGAAAGATGGTGATGGAATTTCGCTCGAAGCTCAGGAAGATACCCGTATATTGTTATTGAGTGGTGAACCGTTAAACGAAGATGTTGTATCATACGGTCCATTTGTAATGAATACACAAACCCAGATTATGGAAGCCATGCGTGATTATCAAATGGGAAAAATGGGCGTGTTAATTGAAGAGTAATATGGAAGAAGAAAAAATTGCAGTTGCGACTATTTCGGATGAGGTGTATCGTACTGAATTAAAAGTTCGGAAACATACACTTATAGCGGATGAACCAGAAGATGTAGGTGGAAAAGATGTTGGTCCGCGACCAGGCGATTTTCTTCGCATGTCGCTGGCATCTTGTACCGCAATAACACTTCGGATGTATGCAAATCGTAAGAAGTTTGATGTAAAAAAAATTGAAGTCACAGTTTCAACTGTAGAGGAGGAACGAAAGACAATTTTCCGTACAGATGTTAAAATAAATGGTAACTTAGATGAGACTCAGCATGAACGCCTGCTCCAGATCGCAAAGCGTTGCCCGGTGCATAAAGTGCTGACCAACCCAATTGAGATTGAAACGCAATTGTCGATAGTTAATTAAGTCTTTGGACTATTGACTAATGACTAATGACTGATTTATGAAAGAAATCACCAAAAAATACACCAACGGAGAAGTTACCATTGTTTGGAAGCCTGATGTATGCATCCACTCTGCTATTTGTTTCAAGGGTTTGGGTGAAGTATTTGATCCGCGAAAGCGGCCCTGGATTACTCCGGAAAACTCAACAACTGAAAAAATTATCGAGCAGGTTAAAAAATGCCCTTCTGGCGCCCTGTCTTATTATCTCAATGCTGAGAAATAAGCAACATCATCAAAAATCTGAATTGGGCAATGATCCTCAAACGAGGATTTTGCCCTAACTTTATTCTGCCCCGCAACCGTTGACCAAATTGCCTGCACTAAACTTGTTTTACAAGCGTAAATTGTATTGTGAAAACTGTCTCAACGATTGTTGCAATTTGCTTTCCGTTGCTGGTAACAGCACAACATGTTTCTGTGAATGGGCAAGTGCGTGACAAAAATGGAGATTCACTTCCGCTGGCCAATATCATTTTATTACCCGACTCCGTATCTGCAGCGACAGACACGGATGGATATTTTTCGCTCTCCGCAACAACTGGACCTAAGCAATTCATAATTTCCTATACAGGTTATCAATCGATTCAACGCACAATTTTTTTAAAGAACGATACAACGATCAACTTTCCGATGGAACAGAAGATCGATCAGCTCAAAGAAGTTGTCATTCGGTCGAATCGTTTCTCTCAGGCCGACTGGATAGAAACAACCCGAAGCAGCACCAATACATTAACACCACAGGAAATCAGTGCGATCCCGGTTTTGGGTGGCGAAGCAGATGTTATTAAAGTCATGCAGTTGCTACCCGGCACGGTACGTGGCATTGAAGGAAGCTCAGACCTATTTGTTCGCGGAGGCGCTGCCGATCAAAACCTCGTACTGCTGGATGACGCACCCATTTATAATACAAGTCACCTGTTCGGATTCCTTTCTGTATTTAATCCCGATGTGCTCGAGAATGTAGAATCGATCACGGGAGGATTTCCTGCCCAGTATGGTGGACGTTTGTCTTCTATTTTGAATATCGAGACAATTTCTGATGTGCCAAATCGTACACACGCTTCAGCTAATATTGGATTACTCGCATCCCGTCTTTTTATTGAGCAACCGCTGGTGAAAGACAAAGCAAGCATTTGGTTGACTGGCCGCAGAACCTACATCGATCAGGTTGTAAAACTGGTGAACGAAGAACTGCCCTATTTTTTTTACGACCTGAACGGAAAAATTATTATTAAGCCAGGTGCGCGCGACAATATCCAACTGGGCTTTTATGGTGGACAGGATGTGCTGGATATTTTCAGAGACCGAAATAATGATGGCGATGGTTTCTTAACAAGCTATCAATCGGGCAATAATAGTCAAATGTTGAAATGGGAGAGAACCTTCAGGAGTGACTGGACAAGCCGACTATCTTTCATTCGAACCGAATACAAATACGAAATCCTGAATAAATTTGAAGATAACCGCTCTGTTTCATCCTCTGATATTGAGGACATTGGAGTAAAATTTTTAGCACAAAAAATTTTCCCGGGTAAATCTTCGGTAACATTCGGAGCCGATTGGACACAACATCAGGTGAGCCCGAGTGTGTTTAGTGTTTCGGGAACATTTGCCGAAATATTTGAAAGCAGTTCATCTGCTGCCCGTCAGGCGCAGGAGGTTTCACTTCACGGACAGTATGAATGGAGTTTAAGCAGTCGTTGGATGCTCAATACAGGGTTTCGCGCATCCATGGCCTTCGTACAAAATAAAACCTACGCAATTCCTGAACCTCGAATTTCGGCACGTTATAAAATGGGAAAAAACGAAGCGCTCAAATTCAGTTATTCCAGGATGGCGCAGTACATGCATCGTATCTCCAATTCGGCCGTAACTTCTCCAACCGATATTTGGTACCCTGTAACCGATAGCATTCGACCCCAAACATCGCATCAGGTTTCAATCGCCTGGCAACGTCTCTTTGGCGCCAAAAAGATTTTTGTAAGTGTTGAGTCA
>DASTYM010000167.1:0-9541 GCA_035764995.1 Cyclobacteriaceae bacterium
AAAAGGAATTTCTCCAAAAGAATCCTTTAAGCTTCACAAGAAAACTGACGGCAAAGATCTCAAGCTCTTCTGGCCTATCGTACAGAAGCTTTCCAACATCAGCGAAGTTTACTCATCACCTGAAAAACCACAAGGAGTTACTTGTTTGGTAGGCACTGCAGAATTTACCATTCAAATGGAAGGTAAAATTGACGCGGCCAAAGAACGCGAAACGATTCTTAAGGACATTGAATATCAGCGCGGCTTTATGGCATCGGTTGATAAAAAGCTTTCCAACGAAAAGTTTGTAAACGGTGCACCTCCCCAGGTTCTTGAAATGGAGAGAAAGAAAAAGGCTGATGCAGAAGCTAAAATTAAGGCGTTGGAGGAGAGTTTAGCACGACTCTAATTGTCTGCATTTGGATTTACGGGATTTCAGGATTGGCGGGATTCAAAATCCATTAATCCATTAATCCATTAATCCATTAATCCTGTAAATCCAAATGCAGACAATTTAAAACCTCGCAGCCAGCAGCAATTCAATATTCTTATGCTTCAAACCAAACTTCCTCGCCACCGCCTCATTGGTTAGTCCGCCTTTGTAGGTATAAACGCCCTTCATGAACCACTTGTGAAGGAAGATCATCTCTTCAATGCCTCCCTCTTCAGCTGCCCTCAAAATGGTTGGCGTAAAAATATTGCTCAGCGCATTAGTGGCCGAGTGCGCTACACGAGATGCCACGTTTGGAACACAATAGTGAATTACATCATGCTTGCGGAAGACAGGCTTTTTGAGCGTTGTGATTTCAGATGTTTCCACACACCCACCCTGATCGATGCTCAGGTCAATGATGAGTGAATCAGGTTTCATTTTACTTACCATTTCTTCGGTTACAACGTGCCTTACCTTTCCTTTCTCCGCACGAAGTGCACCAATGACCACATCAGCTGTTTTCAGCGTATCTCCCAACGTAATTGTATCGATTGTTGACGTATACAATTGCTGCCCAATAATGTGTTTTATCCTTCTAAGCTTGTACAAGTGGTTATCAAAAATTTGAACATCGGCACCCAAACCCAACGCGGCACGCGCAGCAAATTCTGCAACAGTACCTGCACCAATGATTACCACTTTCGTAGGCGGCACTCCTGTAATCCCTCCCAGGATAACACCCTTTCCATTGTTGGTTGAGCTTAAGTATTCAGAAGCAATTGACATCACCGTACTTCCGGCAATCTCGCTCATGGCACGAATGATGGGCATACCACCAACCTTATCTTCAATCAATTCAAATCCTAACGCGGTGATTTTTTTCTTCAACAGTGCCTGAACTTGCTCTGTACGGAGATGTCCAAGCTGGAGGGCCGAAATCAGTGTTTGCCCCGGATGCATCAACTCAATTTCTTCCTCGGTGGGAGGCTCTATCTTTAAAATGAAATCAGCTTTATAAACTTCTTGAGGTGAGTAGACAATTTTTGCACCTGCTTCACTGTATTGCTGATCAGAAAATTTGGAACCTACCCCGGCTTTTGTTTCAATCCATATCTCATGGCCGTTATTGACCAACAACTCCACCTCATCGGGCGTGAGGGTGATTCGATTTTCCTGCAGCGAAATCTCTTTCGGTAGTCCGATAAAAAATGAATTCTTCTTCTTTTTCACAGCCAGCATTTGCTCTTGTGGAGCGAAGCTCGCTTTCGCCAGAGTTTCAAACCCTGTCTTTTTTTTCTCCGTCATGAATTGAAAATGCTATAGTTCTGTGTGCGTTGTCATCGATCTTCATAAAAACTTCTGCATACCTGGTGGGCAAGAGCGTTGGTATTTTTTCCGGCCATTCCACGAAACAATAATGACCTGAATCAAAATACTCCTCCACGCCTATATCATACGCTTCTGCTTCATTTTTAATCCGATAGAAATCAAAATGAAATATGGTGTCACCACCTTTTGTTTGATACTCATTCACAATCGAGAATGTGGGGCTGCTCATGGTCTCCTCAACCCCCAAAAATTTACAGATCGCCTTCACGAAGGTAGTCTTGCCTGATCCCATGTCGCCATGAAAGACAAATACAGACAAATTTCCTGCAGCTTGCATCAATTCGCCACCGACTCTTTCCAACTCCGCCTGTTTTACCTTTTCAAAAGCCTGGCGCTTCACTTCAGGATACATTCTTCGAATTTAACAAAATTATAGGGATTATCATCTCCTCGAGGCTCACTCCGCCATGCTGAAAAGTGTCTTTATAGAAGTTTACGTAGTAGTTGTAATTGTTAGGGTAAGCAAAAAACTGGTCTTCAACAGCAAATACATACGAGGTGGATACATTCATTTTAGGCAGAAACACCCGCTCCGGCTTCTGCACCTGCATTACCTTACCTCCTTCATAACTCAGGTTTTTGCCCTGCTTATACCGGAGGTTTGTATTCACATTTTTATCGCCAATAATCTTAAAAGGTCGTTTCACGCGGATAGTCCCATGGTCGGTTGTTATGATCACACGGGCATTCTTCTCAGAAATCTTTTTGAGAATTTCGAACAATGGGGAATGCATCAACCAGGATTTGGTGATCGATCGGTAAGCAGACTCGTCCGGTGCCAACTCGCGAACCATGGCCATGTCGGTGCGGGCGTGTGAAAGCATGTCAACGAAATTATAGACGATCACATTCAGATCATTTTGGAAGAGGTTATTGATTGTATCGGCCAGGTCGCGACCTCCTTCGAGGTTTTTAATTTTATGATAAGATGATTTAATGCTTAAATTGTTTCGCTTGATCTGTTTCTCCAGAAATTCATCCTCAAAATTATTCTTACCCTCGTCTTCATCTTCACCTACCCACAAATCAGGCTGGAGTTTTGCCATCTCGCTGGGCATCATGCCCGAAAAAATTGCATTGCGAGCATAAGCCGTTGTTGTTGGGAGAATAGAATAATACGTTTCTTCTTTTTCAATCGTAAAATATTCGCTGATAACCGGTTCAATCACCTTCCATTGATCATACCTGAGGTTGTCGATCAGCAACATAAAGAGTGGCCTCCCTGACTTCAATTCAGGAAAAACTTTCCGCTTCATGATTTGGTGTGAAAGCAAGGGCTTTTCTGCATTTGGTTCGTTAAGCCATCGATCATAATTTTTGATTACGTACTTGGCGAAATTGGAATTAGCTTCTGTCTTCTGTGCTTCCAATACTTCTGCCATATCCTGATTATCGGCCTGATCGAGTTGCAATTCCCAATACACAAGTTTTTTATAAATATCAGCCCATGCTTCATGGTTCATGTCATCCATAAAGGCCATACTGATCTTCCGGAATTCCTGCTGATAATTCAGGTTCGTCTTTTCAATGACCAACCTCTTGTTATCAAAAATCTTTTTAACGGCAAGTAAAATCTGGTTAGGGTTCAATGGCTTAATCAGATAGTCGGCTATTTTAGAGCCGATCGCTTCTTCCATAATTTGTTCTTCCTCATTTTTGGTAATCATAACCACTGGAAGATTAGGTTTGCTGTTTTTGATTAAACCCAATGCCTCTAGCCCAGACATGCCAGGCATGTTCTCATCTAAAAACACAGCATCAAAGTGCCTCACTTCGCACATCTCGACTGCATCTGAGCCATTGTTGACGGGTGTGATATCATAGCCACGCTGCTCCAGAAAAAGAATGTGTGGCTTCAATAAATCAATTTCATCGTCCGCCCACAAAATGCTATATCTTTGCATAGTTCGAAATTTACTCAAGTTACGTATTTAGTTACAAGTTACCAGTCGCCAGTCTCCAGCTACCGGTGACTGTCAACTGGAGACCGGTAACAGCATTCAGCCATGAACAAAAAGAAGGTAATCAACGATCCCGTTTACGGATTTATCACTATCCCAAGTGAGCTTTTGTTCGACATCATTTCCCATTCCTGGTTTCAACGACTTCGCTACATCAAACAACTGGGCCTTACGGACTTTGTCTACCCCGCGGCTCAGCACACGCGCTTTCAGCACGCTTTAGGTGCAATGCATTTAATGACGAGAGTACTTGATAACCTGCGATCCAAAGGGATTGAAATTTCGGACGAGGAATATGAGGCCAGCACACTGTGTGTTCTCTTACACGATATCGGGCACGGCCCATTGTCGCACACACTTGAGAATTCTCTTCTTTCGGGAATCCGGCATGAAAGCCTCTCTTATTTATTCATGCAACAATTGAATAAGGAATTTAATGGGGCACTTAGCCTTAGTTTGAAGATTTTTCAAAATACATACAAGCGGAAATTTTTTCATCAACTCGTATCAAGCCAACTCGATATTGACCGACTGGATTATTTGAAACGTGATTGCTTTTTCACAGGCGTTATCGAAGGAATGATTGGTGTAGACAGAATTATTTCTCTATTAACAGTCTACAAAGATCAATTGGTAGTAGAAGAAAAAGGTCTGCTCAATATTGAAAACTTTTTGAACGCACGAAGGTTGATGTACTGGCAAGTATATCTACACAAAACAACGGTCAGTGCCGAACGAATGGTAACGAACCTGATCAAACGCGCGCAACATCTTGTTAAGTCAGGCGAAGAGCTGCCTGCTACTGAATCATTGCATATTTTTCTGAACAACAACTACACCATCGACAGCTTTAAAGAAGATAAGCAACTATTGGAGTCGTTCGGAAAGTTAGATGATCATGATATTTGGGGGGCCATCAAACACTGGCGTTCGCATCCCGATTTTATTCTTTCCTCCCTTTCAACCATGTTACTTGAACGAAATCTCTTTCAGATTGTGTTGAATAATGAACCCGTGAGTAAAGCACAAGTCGAGCAAATCCGAAATGGTATAACAAAAGCCTATGGAATACTCAGGGCAGAATCGTCATACTTCTACTCCTATGGTTTTGTGACCAACGAGGCCTACGCTGAAGGTCAGAAAATAAACGTCCTGACCAGGGAGGGTGAATTGCTGGATATCGCACAGGCTTCTGATTTACCCAACATTAAAGCCATTAGCAAAATCGTGAAAAAAAATTACCTCTGCTGGCCTAAAAATGTATCTTTGTAATAACTGTCACTAGCACTAGTCATTAGTCATTGGTCAATACTTAATAAGTAATCATGACCAAGACCCAGTGACTATTGACGAATGACTAATGACCAATAGAATGGAGTTTACCATACAACAAATAGCCGTCATGTTGGGCGGTGAAGTGAAGGGTGAGAACAATGGAAAAATTAACATGCTGGCCAAAATCCAGGATGCTAAAAAAGGCCAGATCGCGTTTCTCTCGAACCCAAAGTATGAGAACTTCATTTATACCACGCAGGCCTCTGCGGTGATCGTCAGTAAAACTTTTGTACCTCGAAGAGAAATTACTTCAACCTTAATTCTCGTAGACGATCCATACATCAGCTTCACGGTTTTACTGGAAGAATATCACAAACTGGTAAGTTTTCAGAAATCAGGAATTGAAGAACCGAGCTTTATTGGCTCTAATAGTGTTGTCGGAAAAGGTATTTATCGCGGGGCTTTCTCCTACATCGGCAACAATGTAAAGATTGGCGATAATGTAAAAATTTACCCGCACGCATTCATTGGTGATAACGTAGAGATTGGCAATAACACCATTCTTCACCCAGGAATAAAACTTTATTCCGATACAAAAGTTGGTAACAACTGCGTGATCCATTCTGGCACTGTCATTGGCAGCGATGGTTTTGGTTTTGCACCACAGGCAGATGGCACGTACAAGACTATTCCACAATTAGGCAATGTGATCATTGAAGACAACGTAACCATTGGAGGTAACACCGTGATTGATTGCGCCACACTCTTTGGTGATTCTACGATTATCCGAAAAGGTGTCAAGCTCGATAATCTTATCCAGATCGCACACAATGTTGAGGTTGGAAAAAACACCGTGATCGCAGCACAGGCTGGAATTTCCGGATCCAGTAAAGTGGGTGAAAACAGTATCATCGGTGGTCAGGTAGGAATTGCAGGACACCTGGTCATTGCCAATAACACAAGTATTGGAGCTCAATCGGGTATCTCCAAATCAATTAAGGAAGAAGGAGAACGAATTTTAGGCTACCCGGCTTTCGATATTGGTGACTACTTTAAATCGTATGCCGTATTCAAAAAATTACCTGATCTCAACCAACGATTACGCGAACTGGAGAAAAAGGTGTACGGTTCAAATTACGCTGCGAATAAAACATTCTCCTCAGAAGCTGCTGAATAAACAGCTCTAATTGCTTATCATACAATTGATTATCAGCTAAAACCCTTGTTTGGATTATCTCCCGATAGGGGTTAAATTTGCGATCTTTTATTAATCTAGATGCTAAACTTCAAACAGCAAACGATTCAAAAGTCGGTGACCCTGTCGGGCGTTGGCTTGCATACCGGTGCTAAAACGAACATGACGTTCGTTCCGGCCAAACCTAACCACGGAATTAAATTTCAACGCGTTGATCTGCCAGGCTCTCCCATCATCGATGCGGACTGCGATAACGTAGTTGATATCTCACGCGGAACTACCATTGAACAAAGTGGCGCACGCGTTAGCACAATTGAACATACACTGGCAGCCTTGGTTGGTTTGCAAATCGACAATGTATTGATTCAGCTTGACGGACCTGAGTGTCCCATTATGGATGGAAGCTCCATTCAGTTTGTTGATATATTGAAGGAAGCAGGAACTGAAGAGCAAAATGCAATCCGCGATTTCTTTGAAGTTCAGCAACCGATATTCTATCGCGAGGCTGCCCGCAATGTAGAAATTGCAGCGCTGCCATTAGACGATTATCGTGTAACCGTAATGGTTGATTATAACTCTCCCGTATTAGGAAGTCAACACGCTTCGCTTACCGATATCCATCAGTTTGAAAAAGAAATTGCCTCGTGCAGAACGTTTTGTTTTTTGCATGAGCTTGAAATGCTTTATAAGAATAATCTCATTCGCGGAGGAGATTTGAATAACGCTATTGTTATTGTAGATCGTGTAGTGAAGGATGACGAACTTGATAACATCGCCAAGATGTTGGGTAAACCGAAAGTTGAAGTTCGTCATGAGGGAATTCTGAACAATATTGATCTCCGCTTTAAGAATGAGCCTGCCCGCCATAAACTCCTCGATATCGTAGGTGATTTAGCATTGGCAGGGCGTCCGGTAAAAGCTCAACTCCTTGCTGCTCGCCCGGGCCATGCCGCCAACGTTGCATTCGCCAAGAAATTGAAGAAGGCGATGATGGAGGACGATAAAAAAGGAAGACCGAAGTATAATCCCAGCCTTCCTCCGGTAATGGATATCAACAAAATCTCAGCAACGTTGCCGCACCGTTATCCATTCCTGTTGATCGATAAAATCATCTATCTGGACAAGGAAAGTGTAGCAGGTGTTAAGAATGTGACGATGAATGAGCCGTTCTTCCAAGGTCATTTTCCAGGAAACCCCGTGATGCCGGGCGTACTCCAGGTTGAAGCTATGACCCAAGTGGGTGGAATTTTGGTATTGAATACAGTGCCCGATCCAGAAAATTACTGGACTTATTTCATGGGTATTGATGATTGTCGCTTTAGAAAAATGGTACTTCCTGGTGATACGCTGGTAATCCAATGTGACCTGCTGGCTCCTATCAAACGCGGTATTGCCAAAATGAGAGGTCGTGCATATGTTGGTAATGCATTGGTTGCAGAAGGTACCATGACAGCCTTAATTTCACGGAAAGATTCATGAGTAAATATCCCCTAGCCAACGTACATCCTGATGCCAAAATCGGCAACAATGTAATTATTGAACCCTTTGCTACCATCCAGGGTGATGTTGTAATTGGAGACGGATCTTGGATTGGTCCTAATGCCATCGTTTGGGATGGCTCACGGCTAGGAAAAAATGTGAAAGTATATCCAGGCGCTTCTGTTTCTTCTATCCCACAAGACCTCAAGTTTTCAGGAGAAAAAACCGAAACACATATTGGTGACAATACGGTCATTCGCGAGTACGTTACGATCAGCCGGGGAACAACGGACAAATTCAAAACAGTTATAGGCAAGAATTGCCTGCTGATGGCCTATGTTCACGTTGCCCACGATTGCCTGATTGGAAATAACTGCATCCTGGTTAATACTGTCCAGGTGGCTGGCCACGTAACCATTGAAGACTGGGCGATTATTGGTGGCGCCAGTGCGTTACACCAGTTCGTGAAAGTTGGTGCACATGTTATGCTTTCCGGTGGATCACTCGTTCGTAAAGATGTTCCGCCTTTTACCAAAGCCGCACGCGAACCATTAGCCTATGCAGGTATCAATACGGTTGGCTTACGAAGAAGAGGTTTCACGTCAGAAAAGATCAGCGAAATACAGGAAATCTATCGCTACATTTTTCTAAAAGGAATGAACAACAAAAAAGCCTTGGAGGCAATTGAGTCATCAGTTGCTGCAAGTGAAGAGCGTGATTACATTTTGAATTTCATCAAATCTTCCGAACGCGGAATCATGAAGGGCTATGGCTCAGCTGATTAATGATCAACTACCAATCACCAATGATCAATCCCGAAAGCTATCGGAATCAACTTTCAATTGATGTTGTAAACCTTAGTAAACGATTTAACAAAGAGTGGATCTTTAAAGATCTCAATTACACTTTCCATTCCGGAAAAACTTACGCAATCACCGGCCCTAACGGGTCAGGAAAATCAACGTTAATGCAAATCCTTTGGGGACAATTGCCTCAAACATCAGGCCTTCTCAATTACAAGTCTGACAATACAAATATTCCGATTGAAGAAATTTATAGCCAGGTGTCTGTAGCCACTCCTTACATGGACCTGATTGAAGAATTTACCCTCGAGGAACAGTTATGTTTTCACTTTCGAATGCGAACCATTCGAAAAGGCTTTACAATTGAAAGTCTTCTTGACAAGCTTTATCTCACGCCTGCACGCGATAAGCACATCGCCAACTTCTCTTCAGGAATGAAACAGCGATTGAAGTTGGGACTGGCATTTTATACAGCATCAAGCGTCCTGTTTTTAGATGAGCCAGGCTCCAATCTTGATGATCAAGCTTTTGCATGGTACCTGGAAAATCTTAAGCAATTACCATCTGATCAGCTGATTTTTATTGCATCGAATCAACGCAATGAGTATCCCGAAAATGCTGAGGTTTTGAATTTGGTAAACTTTAAATAATGACTAGTCCTTCCGGACTACTGCTTAATTTGATCAATAAGGCCAAAGTCGTAAACCCCCTTGGTTACATCTCTAAATCAGCCATTATTAACCCATTAATTGGGGCTTTTTACAGGCCTTATTTGATTTTGTGAGTTATAAGTATCAAATTCGAACCTTTAAGCACTAATGAAATGAGATTACTAACCAAAACACTTTCCCTCCTCGCAATAGCCACTACCACACTGTTTTTTGCCGGTTGTGGCGGTGATGACCCTTCAAAAAAGCCTGAAGAAATTGAGCTTGGAAAACTTGCTAAAACATGGAATATCGTTAGTGCTGACCTGGATGGTACCAACAGGACAACTGACTTTTCAAACTTCAAATTAACCATTAGC
>DASTYM010000168.1:0-6654 GCA_035764995.1 Cyclobacteriaceae bacterium
CACCCCGAACGTCACAACGTCAAAGAATATTGAGCAACATGTCGGCTCGAGATTTCAGGATATTTTTTGAGATTCTGAATGTAAATTTTACTCTTCATTCGTTTAATATAACTTTCGATATTCCTGGCTTGTTGGTATTGCAGACCATCAGTAAAAAAGAATAATTCCCAATCATCTACTTCGCAGTAAAGCTTTTTATAAAATCTTTATTGAGATGCTGCTCAATTCTGTAATCAAGATTTTTGCAACTTCCAGTATAGTATCGGTCTAACTTTTGGGAATGCAGGATGTACACCGAAGCCATCAGAAGAATAGAAGTTTATTAAAAAAACCACATCACTAAAATGGGGATCAGCCGGATTGGCGGGGATCGACTCTCTTAAATTGTACCGAAGGAGGGTCCCGATAGCTATCGGGCGAACCTCCATGTCTTGCAAATAATCTTACTAGGGGATTCTATCGTACCGAAGGAGGGACTCGAACCCTCATGTCTTGCGACACACGCCCCTGAAACGTGCGTGTCTACCAATTCCACCACTTCGGCATTCGTTAATCGTAAAAAATTAATCGTTAATGGGATGACCATTAACGATTAACAATTAACATAAAAGTGCCCAGAACTGGATTCGAACCAGCACACCCTTTCGGGCGCTACCACCTCAAAGTAGTGCGTCTACCAATTTCGCCACCTGGGCATTCCTCTATTAAAAAGACCAGTTTTAAATAAAAAAACCCTTTTCAACAGGGCGACAAATGTAACAAGCTTCAGGATTTTAACAAAATAACCGTGCTGGGGGTAATCGGCAAGCATGTGCCGAGCACGGTTCTATACCAACTACGTATTATGGGAATCTTTGGGGTCAGCCTCCAGCTAATGCTGAGCAGCTACTGCGTTGTTCAATTTAACTGCACTCACAAAAAACACCACATAAAACAGGACGGTTGCAATGGCTACTAAAAACATATCTCCCTCGTTTAAATTGACAATACAAAATTGCAATCGTTATTTCATCCATCGAAGGCGATTCTGAAGGCTCTGTCACGGAAGTAAGATTTGGCACGGTTTTGCAGATTTACCACTGTACCATTAATCAGATTTTCAACAAGATTGTACCCAATCAACTCTATATTGCATGGTTTCAACGCTAACGCCCCGTTTTATGTTTATGAAAAGAATGAGTTTTCTGACAGCCGGAATACTTAGTTTATGCCTGTACGGAAGCACTTTTGGGTTTCAAAGTGAATCTCTTGCTCAGGATAGCACTGATATCCCCCAGGACTGGTTTCTACGCGATCCGGAAAAAGACAAACTCCAGGGGTTAAGCATTGAGAGGGCCTACCAGTTATTAAATGGTCGCCCCTCCCGCACCGTCATTGTTGCAGTAATTGACACGGGGGTTGATTTCAATCACGAAGATCTGAAAGACGTGATGTGGGTCAACGAAAGGGAAATTGCCGGTAATGGGCTTGACGATGACAAAAACGGCTACATCGATGACATTCATGGATGGAATTTCATTGGGGGAAAATCAGGAAATGTCAAGCAAGACACCTATGAACTCACCCGTGAATACGTACGCCTGAGGCCAAAATATGAAAACGTGGACGAGAAAAAAGTTGCAAAGAAGAGCCAGGAGGAATATCAGTACTGGTTGATGATTAGAGACCGTTACTCAAAGGCAAAAGCTGAAAACGAAGAGAATTATAAGTCTTGCTCAACGCAGCTCATCCAATATAAATCTTTCTATCAAAATTTATCGGAAGCAATTACGTTGGTAAAAACGACCTATAAAATCGAGAAGCTTTCACCTTCCGTAGTTGACACCATCAAAAGCAGCAACCCAAAAATGCGGTTCGCAAAATATATTCTCGGAGTGATCTACGAGAATGAAGGTAAGGATGTAGATATCGAAATGATTTCGGAGGAGCTAAAATTCATCATTGAACACAATGGTGAGGTGTGTGACAATTATAAAACCGCTATGGAATATGGCTATAACCTCGACTTCAATTCCAGATCTATTGTCGGTGACAATTATGCCAATCCGGAAGAAAGATTTTACGGCAACAACGATGTAAAAGGAACGGGCCCCGTTCACGGTACACACGTGGCGGGAATCATTGCTGCTAATCGCAAAAATAATATCGGCATGAAAGGCATTGCTGATAACGTTCGGATCATGGCCATCCGCGCTGTTCCCAACGGTGACGAACGGGATAAAGATATTGCCAACGCTATTCGTTATGCTGTGGATAACGGGGCCCTGGTTATTAATATGAGTTTTGGTAAAGATTACTCTCCTGAAAAAGAGGCTGTCGACAAGGCAGTTCGGTACGCAGAATCAAAAGGTGTATTGTTAGTACACGGTGCGGGCAACGACAACGATGATAACGACACAAAACCCTCTTACCCCTCGCGAAATTATAAAGACGGAAAAGAAGCTACGAATTGGATTGAAGTAGGTGCTTCTGCCTGGGGTGCCGACAGCACATTGGTGGCAGAGTTTTCCAACTATGGAAAAAAGACTGTGGATGTTTTTGCGCCTGGCGTCAAAATATATTCCACTACACCAGCTAATACGTATCGCGAACAAGATGGCACCAGTATGGCATCCCCTGCAACTGCAGGAGTAGCTGCCTTGTTGATGTCGTACTTTCCAACACTTACTCCGGCAAACGTGCGTGAAATCTTAAAACAATCGTCACGAAAGTTCGATAACCTTCCGGTTAGAAAACCAGGAAGCCCTGATTTCGTGCACTTAAAAGATATCAGCATTTCTGGCGGGCTTGTTAACGCCTATGAAGCTGTGAAACTTGCTTCGACTTTTAAAGCCAATCCACTGGAGAATAAATAATCAATTTTCGCCCGATCTCGGAATAGTAAAGTAAAAGACAGAGCCTGCTCCTTCTTTACTTTCGACCCACAGGCGTCCGCCATTTTTCTCCACAAAATCTTTGCAGAGCACCAGGCCAAGACCAGTGCCTTTTTCGTTGGCAGTACCGAGTGTTGAGTGTTTTGAATCGATCCGGAACAGATTTTTAATAACCGCTTCACTCATTCCTACACCGGTATCAGCTACAGAGACAACAATGTCCTTTTTATTTTCCAACACATTAATTTTTATCTGCCCTCCTGCCGGAGTAAACTTGATGGCATTGCTCACCAGGTTGCGTACTACTGTGGTTATGGAATGTTTATGCACCAAAACAGTGAGTGGGGCAGTACGTTCCAGAACAATAGAAATTTGTTTGTTGCCTGCCTGAGTGTTCAGCAAATCTTTATTTTCATTCAACACTGTTGTTAAATCAAATGATTCTGGCGAGAAGCTGATGTTGCCTGTTTGCGAACGTGCCCATTCCAGCAAATTGTCAAGCAGCGAGTATAAATTCTTTAAAGACTTATCCAGGTCTTTGGCCAGGGCTTGGATTTCCTCTTTGCTCAAACTATCAAAATAGTTGATCAACAAGTTTGAGAAAGAGCTCAATGAGTTTAGCGGGCTTTTCAAATCGTGACCAAGAATCGAGAAAAATTTATCCTTAGTCGCGTTAAGGCTTTGAAGTTGGATGTTTTGCTCCTCCACGCGCGCATTGATCACCTTCAATTGTTTTTCTGATCTGCGTTTTACCAGGTACAGGTACAGAATGAGCCCGGCAACAACAACACCCAGACCGATCAGGGCAAACAGAAAATTTCTGACTTTCCGCTGCTCGGCAATTTCGCGCTCCCGCTGCATCCGCACCTGATCCAATCGTTCAATTTGGGTTTCCTTTTGATCGAGTACATAGCGGTTTTGTGCTTCCAAAAGTTTTTGATCACTTTCTTCTTTCTGAATAAATTCATTCATGGCGATGAATGATTCTTTGTATTCAAGAGCTTTTTTAAAATCACCTTGCTCTTCAAAACAAAGGCTTAAGTATTCATAGCTCCTTCGTACTGGATCTTTTGTTTGTGAAGAACGGCCGGCAGATAATCCCTTCTCAAGAATTTCTATCGCTTCCTTTATTTTCTTTTGCTGATAATAAAGCGCTCCTATATTATTATACGATTCGGCAATTCCACTCTTCCGATCGATAATCTGATATACTTCAAGTGCAGCCGTATAATTAGCAAGCGCGCGATCCAAATTCGTCATCCTTTCATAGGCGCCCCCGATTTCATTCAGTAATCGGGCTTCTTGTAATCGGTTCCCGATCGAACGCCAAATAGCCAGTGCTCTCTTATGAAACTCAATTGATCTCCCCTGATCTCCGTTTTTGTCATGTAGCTTCGCAATATTAAAGAGTGCATCGGCCTTTAAACCGGGCTGATTTAGCTTTTCTTCAAGCGAAAGAACTTCTTCAAAATTTCGCAATGCCTCCTCTGCATTGCCTGTGAGTGAATTCATTTTACCCATCTCATTTAATACCAGGATATGAATGCCCGGATCAGGCATCACACTGCTTAACTCAAAAGCCTTTTCCAGAAATTGTGTGCTCTTTTCGTAATTACCTACTTCTTCAAACACATCTGATATGGCGAGGTAAGAGAAAATTTTCCCCGAAGGATGATCCAGTGAATCAGAAATGGTCAACGATCGAATAAAAAATTCCATGGCCGTGTCGTAATTGAACGTACGGGTTAAATGGATGAGGCCTGACTCGAGTAAGATGCGCGCCTGTGCAGAATCATCCTGCATCTCTAAAGCTTCCAGCAGCCGATCTTCCTGGAGTTTCAATACTTGTTCCGCTGACTGTTTGCTGTTGCGGGTAAAGAAATTCTGATACCATTCTGCTGAAGTGGTTTCTTCATCTTGTGCGATCGTCTGAAAAAAACTCAGGAAGAGGATGCTTCCTGTCAGACAGGTTTTAGCCAAAAAATGCATTCATTGAATTTCCTCAAAAGTGCGGAAAAAACAATTAACAGGGAGAGCTAAGTTGAAGTTAATCTTACATCCCTCAATATATTCGGCAAGTGAATCCCACAGCACTTCCAAATTGATATTCAACTCCTTCAAAAAGGTAGATCATTTGCTAATCCATCAGAGTAACGGTTATTTGGAAATTCAGCGGATACAAACTGAAATGGTGGAAACGGTTTTAAAAAGATTGTTGGAAAACCATTAATCAAAACACAATACCCCTGTTGGTTGTACGAAATCAATTTCATTTTACCGAAACAATTACCCCTTATTCGCGAAACCCTTCATCGCCTGAGTTATTCCGTTCTTTAGTCAACCTTTAAAAATCAAGCTTTTTACGTGTGTTAAAGCTCATGCGATAAGGATAGCTTTCATAGTACCAATCCCCTGACTATGAAAACGTTCATTAAAAAAATGACCTGTCAATTGGTTATTATGCTGTTGACCTGTAGCAATCTTCTTTACGCAACTTCCCCCTCAGGTTTCTACTTGCCAGAGCCGATTGAGCAAGTAACCATTCGTTACACCTGCATCAATAACTTAATTGTTCTTCCGTTGGTGATCAATGGCAACCTGAAAGTCAATTTAGTCCTTGACACCGGAACGCGAAACATTGTATTATTTGGAAAACGTTTTGAAAAATTGCTAGAATTTGTTCCTAACCGAAATGTTCAATTTACCGGTATGGGAACAGGCAAGCAGGTTTATGGAAAACTGTCCATTGACAATCAGGTAAAGCTAACATCATTGATCGGTGAAAGAATTTCTCTCGTGGTTGTTCCAAATAAAAATGTGTTCATCAACACTCCGAAAGTTGACGGCATTATCGGTTACGATATTTTTCAAAAGTTTGAAGTGGAGATTGATCCGAAGCAGAAATTCATAACCTTCCGGTCACCGGATTCCCGATTTGCTCCTTCAGGGTTTACACACATTCCGTTGCGGATTGAGAACACAAGGCCCATTATCGATTCAGAATTTTTGTTGGAAAACGGAACTAATCTGATTACCAATCTGATGATTGATACCGGGTCTCAACTATCCTTCCTGCTAAAAACAACAAATGAATCACTTCTCAATTCAACCTTTCCTGAAGTTCTGGGATTTGGTATGAGCGGCAGCATCGAGGGTATAAAAACGATGGCGCAAACCATCAACCTTGCGGGGATTAATTTTCAAAATCAATCAACGGGAATTATTCGATCGGAATGGCACAATTATGGTTCGATGGGCATGGGTATTTTAAAGGAGTATGCGCTCATTATTAATTATTCAGGCGCGTATGCCTGTTTGAAAAAGTTGCAATTCACTAAATAGTTATTTTACGTTTTTTGAATAAAAAAAGAGACTGTTTCTTACGCAGTCTCTTTTAAGTTAAGAATTAGTTCTGTCTATGTTTTACTTATTCCACCAAATTTTACTGGTTAGGTTATCAACACCTAATTTTGTCACGGCCGCATCATAATTTGTTTTATTCAGCGACTTTTCTGGTGTAGGGTAACCTTGTCTTACAGGGATACTCGAAATTGTACCATCGGGAGCGGGTGTTAAAACAGGGAAACCTGTTCTTCTCCAATCAGCCCAAGCTTCGTAACCATTTAAATACTGATGAACCCACTTCTGAGTAATGATTTTGTTCAACCCATCTGCAACTGAGTATACAACTACGGGGTTGGCAATGTAGTTTGCGTAAACTGTAGCGTCATATACTCCATATTGAGTGAATGATTGTTCAATTCCATCTAAATAGTATGTT
>DASTYM010000169.1:0-7076 GCA_035764995.1 Cyclobacteriaceae bacterium
AACCGTCACAAAAAAATTACTTGGCAAACCGCTTTGCCACTTCATTCCAATTGATCACATTCCAAAACGCTGTAATGTAATCCGGTCTGCGGTTTTGATAATTTAAGTAGTATGCGTGTTCCCAAACGTCCAATCCTAAAATAGGAGTACCTTTTACTTCAGCAACATCCATCAAAGGATTGTCCTGGTTAGGAGTTGATGTAATTTGAAGTTTTCCGCTTGCATCCTTAATGAGCCACGCCCATCCTGACCCAAAACGACCAACACCTGCTGCCGCAAATTTGGTTTTGAATTCATCAAAATTTCCAAAGGCTGAATTGATTGCATCAGCTACCGCACCAGTTGGTGCTCCACCTGCCTGTGGGCCCATGATGGTCCAGAACAAACTGTGATTATAATGCCCTCCACCGTTGTTGCGAACGGCTGCCGGGTACTTGGATATATTCTTACAAATTTCTTCGATGCTTAAGTTTTCTTCAGGCTTGCCTGCGATAGCGTTATTCAAATTGGTAACATAAGCATTGTGATGTTTGCCGTGGTGAATTTCCATGGTGCGTGCATCAATGTGTGGTTCAAGGGCGCTTGCTGCGTAGGGAAGTGCCGGAAGTGTAAATGCCATATTTATTGAATTTTATTGTTAAACATTTTGTGAGGAATCAAATATACGATCTGGATTAGTGGATTAAAGGATTAACAGGATTTTAAAAGTCAGAGTTCACATAATCATGTTAAATTCCTTAGTTCCATAATCCCGAAAATCCTTAAATCCTGACCATCCGATCCAGACTTATTCCCTAATTCTTTTAAAAAATTCATCAATCAGTTCTTTAGCCTGTTGGCCTTTTACTCCATCCGCCACCTCAGTCTTAGGGTGCAACACGGGACTCTTCACCAGGGTGTATCCACGTTGAACATCAGACGCACCATATACCAGTTTTTGTAATTGAACCCAGTGCAGCGCACCTGCACACATTACGCAGGGTTCGAGTGTTACATAGAGCGTGCATTCAGTCAGGTACTTGGAGCCCAGATAATTGGCTGCCGCTGTGGTTGCCAGCATTTCTGCATGGGCAGTAGCATCAGTAAGTTTTTCTGTTTGATTGTGAGCCCGGGCAATAATTCTGTTTTTACAAACCACCACCGCGCCAACCGGAACTTCACCTATATCAAAAGCCTTCCTCGCTTCTTTGAGGGCTTCGTTCATGAAGTACTCGTCAGTATATAGTTCCATGTTGCAGGTTTCCGGTTTCAAGTTATGAATATATCTTAAACTGGTAACTGGAAACCGGTGACCTGAGACTACTTCACCTTAATCCCCTTCATCATTTTGCGGGCCGTTGGTTGCCAATCTTCACGGATGCGTCTTGGGCAACTAAAGGAGAAAACAAGGGTGCGCTTGGGCTCTACTAAATATTGAATATAGGTATAGTTCAATACGGGGTCAGTGAGATCAAGTTTGGATCGATCTCCTTTTACCCTTGATTCAAATTCAAAGAAAATAAATTGCTTACCTCCTACCGTGTGAATTCCTTCTTCAATCATATCCACACCATCGAACATGTTTACCACACCAGACTTAAAGAATTCTTTGGCTATTTCAACATCTCCATCAGGCCATTGGGTAGCGGATATATTGACACTAAAATCGACCTCCCGGGCTTCGTTGGTATAGGCTCCGATTGGCTGACGAACCGATGGATATCGTTGGGTAAAATCGAGCTCATCCATTGGTCTGAAATTTTTAGGTATCAGAACCGTGATGTCATCGGTTATTTTCGTTTTCACCAACCTGGGTGGGGCAAAAGAAAGCAACGGGATACACATCAATAGGAAAAACCCTTTCTTCATAAATAGTTTAATTTTCACTGAATAAACGACCAGACTCAAAGTATTATTAAATTCGCGCCTGCTTATTTTACAAAGCGGGCCGCCTAATGGTAGGCAGGGCACAAAATTAATTAAATCTCATGTTACGGACTCATACTTGCGGTGAATTACGAATTTCTCATGTAGGGCAACAGGTTACGCTGGCAGGCTGGGTGCAGCGTTTGCGCGATAAAGGCAGTATTTTATGGATTGACCTGCGCGACCGCTATGGTATTACCCAATTATTTTTTGAAGAAGGCAGCACAGCTGCTACCCTCATGGAATCTGCCAAAAAAGTAGGTCGTGAATATGTGGTGCAGGTAAAAGGAACTGTTAACGCTCGTTTGGCAAAGAACGATAAAATGTCTACAGGTGAAATCGAGATAAAAGTAACAGAACTGATTGTTCTCAATGCAGCCAAAACACCTCCTTTTACCATTGAGGATAACACCGATGGCGGAGATGACCTGCGCATGAAATATCGTTACCTGGATTTACGCAGAACACCGGTGCGCGAAAGCCTGCAGCTCAGACATAAAATGGCCCAACAAACACGGGCCTACCTCGATTCGCAAGACTTTATAGAAGTAGAAACGCCAGTGTTAATCAAATCCACTCCTGAGGGTGCGCGAGATTTTGTTGTGCCTTCACGGATGAACAATGGCGAATTTTATGCTTTGCCACAATCGCCACAAACATTCAAGCAGTTGCTGATGGTGTCAGGCTTTGACCGGTATTATCAGATTGTAAAATGTTTCCGTGATGAAGATTTACGTGCCGATCGCCAGCCAGAGTTCACACAGATTGACTGCGAGATGGCATTCATTACCCAGGAGGATGTTCTCTCGATGTTTGAAGGTTTAGTACGTCACCTCTTCAAAACCGTGAAAGGTATTGACATGCCTTCAGTTCCGCACATGACCTATGCAGAAGCGATGAAACTTTACGGTTCAGATAAACCCGACACGCGTTTCGACATGCAGTTTGTTGAGCTGACTGACTTAACAAAAGGAAAAAACTTCCCTGTTTTTGAAAGCGCTGACTTAGTTGTTGGTATTTGCGCGAAAGGTTGTGCAGAATACACGCGTAAACAATTAGACGAACTAACCGATTATGTGAAGCGCCCACAAGTTGGAGCAAAAGGGTTAGTGTATGCTCAATATCGTGCTGACGGTTCGTTGAAATCATCGGTTGATAAGTTTTACACTGCCGATGACTTGAAAAAGTGGGCAGAGAAAATGAACGCACAACCAGGTGATTTGCTGTTTGTAATGGCGGGTGAAGCAAACGCTACTCGTAAACAATTAAGCGAGTTGCGCTTGTTTATGGGTGAGAAGCTTGGCTTCCGCGATAAAAATAAATTCGCTGCATTGTGGGTGAAAGATTTTCCTTTATTGGAGTGGAACGAAGAAACAAAACGCTACCATGCCATGCACCATCCGTTTACCTCTCCAAAAACAGAAGACATCAGGTTATTGGATACAGATCCCGGAAATGTAAGAGCGAACGCTTACGACATGGTTATCAACGGAACTGAAGTTGGGGGTGGTTCTATTCGTATTCACGATCGGGCAACACAACAAATGATGTTCAGTCACCTCGGATTCTCAGAAGAAGAAGCGAAGAAGCAATTCGGTTTCCTGATGGAGGCATTTGAATTTGGCGCGCCTCCACACGGTGGTATTGCATTTGGTTTCGATCGCTTATGCTCAATTTTCGGTGGCGCTGACTCAATTCGTGATTTTATTGCATTCCCTAAAAACAACGCAGGTCGTGATGTGATGATTGATAGTCCGTCTACGATTTCAGAGGAGCAGTTGAAGGAGCTCGGAATACAAGTAAAAAAATAAAATATCGAATGATGAATGTTGAATATCGAAGTTAGAAGTTCAATATTCAACATTCGACATTCATCATTCGAACTTTAATTCCTGCTCATGAGTACGAAGGATTACTTTTCCGGCCATTCAAAACTGTACGCCACATTCAGGCCAACTTATCCTGAAGATCTATACGTCTTCATTTTCAAACACATTAAAAATTTTGATACAGCTTGGGATTGTGCCACGGGTAACGGTCAGGTTGCCCAGGTGCTGGCGAAACATTTTATAAGCGTGGAAGCAACGGATATCAGTCAGCAACAACTTGACAATGCTTTTCAGATCAAAAACATCAGATACTCCGCTCAGCGTGCTGAACAAACTACATTCCCCAACAATCATTTCGATTTAATTACGGTCGGCCAGGCTTTACATTGGTTCGATCTCGATAAATTTTACATTGAGGTAAATCGAGCAGCAAAAAAGGATGGCCTGTTGGCTGTGTGGGGATATGCCGTTTGTTCGGTCAACCCACAAGTTGATGAACACTTCAATCATTTTTACAATCACGTAGTGGGCCCTTATTGGGACAGCGCCCGAAAAATGGTAGAAGAAGAATACAAAAATGTTCCGTTTCCATTCGAGCAAATAATTACACCCAAGTTTTCAATCATCGTGGAGTGGACACTGGAAGAATTTGCAGGCTACCTCACTACCTGGTCGGCAACACAAAAGTTTATTAAAGACAAAAATTACAATCCTGTTCAGGAAGTTGTGAAGCTTATCCAACCGTACTGGAACGAAAAAGAGAAGGTGACCTTTCCGGTTTTTTTGAAATTAGGAAGAACTTAGTCGTGTCATCGCGGACAGCATTTGGAGTGGATAGCGCGAGATCCGCGATCTATTCGAAGAAGTAGAACCAACGTGATAGATCGCGAATCTCCCACATGCCTCGCTCATCCCGTCCGCGATGACGTCTTTGAGCAAGACACTTACCTCTGCACACACGCGTAGCACATTAACACAATAATATTACATTCCCATCATCACAAAGGCACCCCAATAATACGGCTCCTTATATTTCGTCATCAACTGAAGCTGTGCCTGCTTGAAGGCTTTTTGTTTGTTACCGAGTTTGATCCAGTTGTTATAGAAGTTGGTCATTAGTAATTGTGTTGCGGCATCATCAACTTTCCACAAGCTCATGATCAGCGCATCGGCACCGGCTACCTGGAATGCGCGTTGTAACCCGTAAACACCTTCACCCGACTTAACATCACCCAAGCCGGTTTCGCACGCACTTAAAATTACCAGATTGGTTCCTTCGAGGTTTAAGTTCATCGCTTCGTAGGCAGTAAGTACTCCGTTGTCGTTGCTGGTAATATCTACTCCTCCACTGCCGGTGATTGTTTTTCCAGCTCCTGCTAAAATTAATCCTGAACGTAACAGCGGGTTGTTTGATGCGTTTTCGGAATTCACACCAAATACAGAACCTGAACTTTCAGCCGCATCCTGTAAAAAATATCCGTGCGTAGCGATGTGCACAAGGGAAGGACCTTTAATCCCCTTGATGTTTTTCTCGGATGCATCTTTCTGCATAAACTGATTCACTTGATAGCCTGCTGTTTTCAAAATTTTAGCGATGCCATCAATTTCAACTTTAGTACCTGGCAATGCAGAAACTTCGGTGGTTCCGTAATCAGGGAAGCCCAACATGAATGCATTCTTTTTCGGAACTCCGGCTTTTTTAGCTTTTAGTGCAATCAGGTCTTTTGAATTTCCAATGATTACCAGGTCATAACGGTTTACAACGTAATCTGCATTTGGTTTCTTCAGTGTGTTCAGATTTAATGAATTATATGCGCCATCCGGAGAAATGTACACTATCTTCTTTCCCTGGATTTCATTTTCGATTTTTGCCCAGTACTGATCGTAGGAATATTCATCCGCTAACTGAGTCTGAATCGCGTTGCGGTAATACTTCGCATACCGTGTTTCCAGTTGTTGGCCGTTTTCAAGAACCACCAGTTGTGGCATCTCCATTCCTTTTTTCAAAATAAGGGCTACATACCGGGCATCATTGGTAAAATCCTGACCAAAGCCTCGCACGCGAACGATGTCAACCAACGCTTCCTGATCTCCCAACAAAGCCTGAACCTGCTTGTAGCTGATCTTTTGAGTTGAATATCCTGCAGAGAAATCTCCAGACCGCTCCGATAATGACTTTTCCATGGCATTGGTCGCGTGCTCCAATTTGGGCAGGTCAATCTTTTGCTCCTTCAATTGTTCTTTTGAATATGCATACAACCTTGCCAGCTGCTCTTTTTGATCAAGCCAAGCCAAATAATCGCTAATCAATTTTTTGTCATTGCTTTTCAGAATAGCTTCCTTCACTTTGTTGGTTGAATTCAGCAACAAAGCTTTGGTTGCCATCTGGTAGTCAAAGAAATCCTGTGAAACATACTTCAATTGCGGTCCTACCTCTAACGCAAAATTGAAGAAACGCTGAAAACGGGGCGCAGTCACATCCCAGAATTTAGTTTTTTCAGCCTCACTCATTGGGGGGAAATAGTTATTGATGAACTCGATGGTTTTATCCATCACATCGCGGTAGGTCATGTAAGCCTGTTCATTGCGGTTGGTCTTCCAATACAGAATGGCAAGGTTCTCTTGCGTCCTTACATAATCAGGATGACTAATTCCCAACAAGGTTTCACGAATTTCTAAAGCCTTATTTAATTGTTTCTCGGCTTCATCATAGCGGTTATTCATCCTGTAAAAGTTGCCAAGATCATCCGTCACTTTTGCATAGGACACATTTTGCTCAGTAAACTTGTTTTTATAAATGTCTCTTGATTTTTTCAACAGCGGTTCGACTTTATCTTTCTGTCCCATTTGTGAGTAGAGAATACCTAATTGATTAAGTAAACCTGCATATTCAGGCGCATTAGTCTGTCCCCGGTTCTCAAATATTTTTTTCACTTCCAGGAATGTTGCTTCTGCTTTAGCAAAATCACCTGACAGCTGATAAATGAATGCAAGGTTGATTTGAAATCTCCTGTTATCGAAAGATTTCTTTTTTACTTTTTCTTTTTGCTTGGATGTTGCCATTGAAGCAGCGATCGCTTTCTGCAGCAAGTCTTCCGCTTCTTTGTACCGCCCAACAGCCTGCAGCAACATGGCCTTATTATTTAAGAGAATTGCTTTTTGCAACCCTTCACCAAAAATCGGTTCTGCCAATGTTAGTGCTTCCTGATATTCTCGTTCGGCCTCATTATACTTACCCAAGGCTTGATCGAGTTTCGCCTGGTTGTTGAGGTTGGTAACATAGGCAGCACTTTTCTTTCCAAGCCTTTGCTCACTGATCTCGAGTGACTTGCTGATATACTC
>DASTYM010000170.1:0-6712 GCA_035764995.1 Cyclobacteriaceae bacterium
GTTCTTGCAGAACCGTTTCATTATACAAAAACTTCTGGCAAAGAAGTTGGCGATCATACAGGTGCGCACTTCTACACGATAGGCCAACGAAAAGGATTAAAAATGGGTGGCTTTGCCGAACCGATGTTTGTGATTGGAACCGATACCAACGAAAATATCATTTACATGGGCATGGGTGAGAATCATCCGGGGTTGTATCGTAAAGGACTTTTCATTCCGAATGCGGATGAACACTGGGTTCGCCCCGATTTGAAATTGAAAGTTGGAGAAAGCAGGACCTATTTGTCGCGCATTCGCTACCGCCAACAATTGGAACCATGCACGCTGCATAAAAAAGAAGAAGGACTCTATATTATATTTGACCGGCCGCAAAAAGCCATTGCCCCAGGACAATTTGCTGCCTGGTATGATGATGAAGAATTGATTGGATCTGGAGTGATTTCTTAGTTACCAACCGCCACCGCCTCCGCCTCCTCCGCCCCCACCGGAAGAACCACCACCACCACTTCCTGAATCACTGCTTGATGGTGGTGTACTTGTGCTATCGATGGACGAAGAAAACGATGATGCAAGGCTGGTAGAAATATCACTCGTATGAAATGTTGTACCCGTATACCACCGCGGGCTGTATTCGTTATTTTGAATTGCCTTACTAATAATTTCATCAAATTGCTTACTCCACGCATTCTCAACATCGAGGGCAATGGCAAATGGCAGTAATTGTTCAAATAGCTGAGGTGTTTTTTCCGGTGGGTTCAACATGTTCAGCCGGTTTTTCTCTGCAACTTCCATAAACATTTTAAGTCCTTCAATTTCATCCATGCGCTTTCTTCCCAAAACAGTGGGTGCTTTCATCAGGTAAAAAAAGTAAGCGCACAACACTATCAAAGCTATTATGATAGCAACATAGGGCAAAATCTGCATGATCAATCCCGGTTCAAGAACATCCTCCCTTAGTACGTAAAGCGGCACACCAAAAAAAGCGGAAATAAAAATGACCGGTACGAAGGAAGAAATTTTTTCACCGATGGTGCTGGGCGTAATCCATTTGGAAATCGCTGCCCCATAAATCGGAATAACGAACAGCATCATAAACCCTGAGCCAGCAACAAATCCAAAAAGTGAAAAGTCTATGAAAAATAATTCGCGTAACATCATGAAGATCGTACCGATCGTGAGTAGCACAGCAGGCACCATCCAACCGGAATTTTTTTTGAAATTAATTTTCCAGAATTCTGCTTTTAACTGCTCTTCCAATTTAGTTACAGCACTTGCCAGTTCACTGTTGTATGATTTATCCAGCAGTATGGTAAGACTCCTTGAAAAGAGTGCTTCGGCTACTTTTATTTCTGCAGGAGAAAGCATGAACGTATCATCCGTAACCTTGATAATCTTAAAATACTTCTCACTCTTATCAATTACCAGGTATCCTTTAACAGCCATATTGATCAGGCAAGCTGTAAAAGCTTTTTTGTCAAAACTCATTTGCATAACATAACGGCAAGCCGCGGGTGAAAATCCATCCGGTGGCGCAAATCGTGGAATGGTTGCGCCTTTTTCAGGGTCGCGTCCAACACGAAACCATGCTATCATCAAATAGACAAATACAACCAAGAGACCAATCGCGCCATAATACAATGGGCGCTTTTCAAAAGCCCGTTCGTTCTCAATTTCTTCCTCTGAAGGTGGCATAATCACTCCCTTTTGCCATCCAACGGCTATTGTTAATCCCTCATAGGGATTTAAACCGGTTGTCAAGTGGTATTGTATTGAGTTGTTGCCTTTTGCTTCGGATGTACATGAACATCCAGTGGCTCCTGTTGGGCCAGAATATCCTGCATGCTGCGAAATAATAGCATCCTCCGGAAGGATAACTGTTACGGAGGCATGATCGATTGAGAACATCCATTCGTTTCCTGTAGCATTCCAATACACTTCATCGTACGAATCAAAAAACCTAACCTGCTTACTTAAATTGTATGTTATAGTGTATGTGTACTCACCTTTATCCAGAAGAATATCAGCATTGCCGATTTTGATCCGTGTATTAATTCCACTCGCTTCTGTAACAAAGTTTTCAGAGTTTCCATCTTTCAATACCTGTATCACCGTTAATGAGAGCCTTTGTTTTTTGTCTCGCTCATCTCTCATGGTGGTGATGATATCGCGATATATTCCGCGCTGGATATTGTAACCTTCCACATTGACTTTGATAACTTCAACCACATCAACCGAACGGTCCTTGTTAACAGTCAAAGTAGTTTGAAAATCAAGAATACGCTCTTGTGCTGTAACTGCGGTTGCAACCAGCAAAAAGAAGAGTAAAATGAATTTATTCATGGTTTGGAAAAATCCACCGTGGGGGTTTCTCTTTCCTTTGCATCTTCCAACTCAAAATAGGCACTCTTCGTAAATCCAAACATGGAAGCAATGAGGTTGCTGGGGAAGGATTCAACCGTAATATTTTTGTCGCGCGCGGTACCATTGTAGTACCTGCGCGCCATTTGAATATCATTTTCAATTGTGCTGAGTTCGCCCTGAAGACTCAAAAAGTTTGTATTGGCTTTTAGCTCAGGGTAATTTTCTGCTACAGCAAATAATCTTCCGAGTGCCTGCGTAATCGCATTTTCTGCCTTGCTGTGCTCTTCGATCGTTTTTGCATTAATACCAGCACTTCGCATGGCCGCCACATTTTCAAACACTTCCTTTTCATGGGTCGCGTAGCCCTTAATGGTGTTCACCAGGTTAGGTATGAGGCTGTATCGTTTCTTGAGCTGAACATCAATTCCACTCCAGGCCTCCTCTACCATATTCTTGAGGCGAACCAGCTTATTATAAATTCCAATAATAAAAATGATGATGAGGCCGGCTGCGGCCAGCAGAATCCAGGTTATCATAGAGGGGTTTTGTTTCTATGAAGATATGGAATTTATTGAACCTTTTACGACTACA
This sequence comes from Cyclobacteriaceae bacterium, assembly GCA_035764995.1. Taxonomy (GTDB): domain Bacteria; phylum Bacteroidota; class Bacteroidia; order Cytophagales; family Cyclobacteriaceae; genus UBA2336. Next base: position 2,953 of record DASTYM010000170.1, read on the forward strand.
GACTAAAGGCCTGAAACACCTCCGGATACAATAAACTTCATAGCAACCGTTCCCGGAACATCAAGAACGCGGACATTTTCTTTGGGAACAACGAAATGATCTCCGGCAACGGCATAGGATTGAGGGAAATAAACCACCACCATTTCCTTCAAACCAAGAGTAGAAAGATCGTCCTGGGTTATGAAACCAATCCTGTGTAATTGATTCTCCTTATTAATCGTCACCAAAACAGGTTTATCGAATTTCTTTTTATCGCCCACAAAAGCGTTGATCAAATCCTTAATAGATGAATAAATTAATTTAACAAATGGAATCCGGTTAATCCCATGATCAAACCATGTAGTAAATGTTTGAAAAACGAAATTGGAGGTGAGGTATCCAAAACCTGTTATGGCCACCAAAATAATTACAAAGCCTAGGCCGGGATACGGTAGATTTAACAAACCATCCAGCCATTGAAAAGAGATGAAGATAAAATAACCTGTTGCGACCAACGGAACAATGAACAACGTGCCACTAAAAAAGTAGCGGATAATTTTTCGAAGCGTGGTTTCCATGGTGTTAGCTATTAGGAAGAACGCAAGTTACCTAAAGTCGGTTACTTTTTGGTGAGATTAAGTGTCTTGCTGATCGCCATCCTGATCACTTCGTCAACCTGCTCGTCAATGGTAATATGTGTGGTATCAATTACAATGGCGTCATCTGCCTTGCGGAGAGGGCTTTCAGCGCGGCTGGTATCAATCTTATCGCGCTTCTCTATGTTTTCAATGACAGCATCCAAATCTACCAGGCGATCAAGCAGAAGCAATTCTCGTTGCCTCCTAAAGGCCCTTACTAAAATATCGGCTGTCATGAAAAATTTCAGTTCTGCATTTGGAAAAACTACCGTACCGATATCGCGGCCATCCATAACGATGCCTTTGTCTTTCCCCAACTTACGTTGCTGCTCCACCATGGCTGTACGCACTTCTTTAATCGCACTCACGGGGCTCACATTTTCTGATACTCTCATTCTGCGAATGTCCTTCTCTACATTTAAATTGTTGAGGTAAGTTTCGGTAATACCTTTTGAATTGACCTTAAACGATATGTTAATGTTTTGTAATGCTTTTGCGATCTCTTTTGGATTGGATAACGAAACATGATGTTCCAAAAAGTACACGGTTACAGCCCGGTACATAGCACCCGAATCGATATACCGGTAGCCGAGAATCTTCGCTACCTCTTTGGCTGTTGTACTCTTACCGCAGGCAGAGTATCCATCAATGGTAATAACAATTTTACTCAGCCTCATTTAACAATCCTTTTGTGGGCATGGTATCGGTTTTCCCGGCTTCAGCTTTCCGTGTGGTTTATTGGAAGCACAGCTTGCAAGCAACACAGACACAGCAAATAATAGGATGATTTTTTTCAATGAAAAACTATTTAAATGGCAATATAAAATCCCAAACTCAAAATGAAAAAACCTTTCTGTCCGAATACTGACGTTTCAGTCAGTATCCTGACCAAAAGCGTCAGGACTACAATTAACCCTTTGTTTTATCCTCATAACTCATCCTGAATCCGATTTTCTGCCCACCACCCAGATCAGGGGTATGTTCCAATTTCTGATAAAGCGTTATAAACTTCACATCGGGGTACGGCAGGGCCATGAGGTCATTTTCGATGGCTATTGCCAATGCCAGCTTAACCAGTGCGTTCATGGTCTCAATTGTTAATGGCTGTTCGGAGATTTTATTGAATAGCGTTGCCAATTGACCCTCGCCTTCTATAAAGAACCGGTTGTCATGGTTGATCATCAAACGTGCCAGTAAATACCCCGGATCATTTACGCGATTAAATTTCAATGAATCAGACATGAAATTATAAATCATGATCTGACCGAAATATCGGTTGACCTCTTTTTCCTTCATGTATGGATCTTGCATAATCATATGGTCATCTGCAAACGTGACGATATTTGTGTGCAGCACAAAAATGAGCAAATCACCCGCAAGCTTAACATGAAATTCGTGTTCATTCATGGTGTTAAATTCTATGGTGATATCCTTGTCGTTTGGATTGGCCTTCTTTTTCAATTCCATAATGATTCGCTTCGATTCCTTCGATAGCAGTGAGAAAGCCTCCAATAAATGCTTATAGGTTGTTTGTTTAGCGGCCGACTTGGTTTCCAGCAACTGGGTGATATAATTGAGGTGGTCTTGCTCTGTGTTCATGCGAAAAAAAATTGGTTGTTGAGTTTAGACTTTTAACCGAAAATATGCAGAAAATGTATACTTCCCTGTTAAGTTGACGAAACATTGTAACAATGTTTGTCAAGGTTAAACCTGACAATGAAACCAATTAAAATTTTTGATTTTCATTCGCCAGGTTTAATTTAAGACAACTTTTGAATGAACCCCTATGGAAAGCAAAGAAGAGGCTGGAAAAGCTGAAAATCTGTTTAAAAACTTCGGAAAAAAGGTCGATGCCTTTATGGCGGAATTGAATGAGGCAGGTGGCCGGCTAAACAAAGAATTTGAAGGTCGGTTTGAAGAACTTAAGGATTCTGCTCAAAAACTAAAAAATGAGGCTCAAAACAAAGAGCGTTGGAAAGAGGTTGAGGACAGCCTGAAAAAGGTGGGCGAAGAATTAAATAAGGCCATGAAAGCTGCTTTTAAAAAGCGCGAGGAAAAGGCGTAAGTGAACTGTAAGCTCAACCGTCATTTCGATCCGCCAGTTGGCGGAGAGAAATCCCTACCTATGAAACGCGCACGTTGTAGTCCGGAGATTTCTCTCCCGACAATTGTCGGGACGTATTTCCTGCACAGCAACTTATAAGATCGGGTTCTCCTTCGAAATGACGCAACCTCCTCTTTTAAAGATTTAACCAATACGTAAGTTTTACAATCAGGCCCCTATTCTTCACAGCAAAATTGCTGGTTGTGTAATTGTCCGTATACACGATGAACAAATCCGACATCGGCTTAAAGCGCCATTGCAACCTGCTGTTAATGTTAAAATTTTCTGCTTGTGTATTATACTGAAGAAAAGTAGTTAGCCAGATATTGTTTCTGAAACTCACTTCTGCCCGTGGCCCAATCAATACAAACCTTGCTGATCCATACTCAGGTCCCAAGTCGATTTCATTTTGCAGGTAACTGACACCAAAATTTCCCCATGGTTGAACTCTTGCATTAATAGATCCACCAAACTCAGTGCGAGTGCCAGTATAAAAGTTTCCTTTAGTAAAACTCGCATCACCGCTCAATGCCTTTCTTCTGTCGGTCGAGTAGCGTGTGGTAAATTGTGTAAAGTAATAGCGCGTTGCTGGAAGTGGTATGTCGTTGTCGATGATATCGCACGGAACCGGCACATCTGTATCGGTGTTGAACATCTCCACAAAAAACTCACTCGTGTTTTTGAAAGAGGCAGTTAAATTAACAGACGTTGAACGCTCGAGAAATTCACCGTTGGTTCTGTAGTTAAGAACACTCCAGGTATTCAGTTCAATCAGGTTAATTTTTTCTTTTGGTCTGATCATCAGGCCCGCCCACGGATTAACAGCATAATGACCGATACGAATCGTTGTATCATTCACTGCATCGTAATTATAAAGGCGAGGAACAAATCCAAGATCATTAATGTAATTCTCTCCAACTTTTTCAGCTACTGCGCCCACATAAAATTTACTGGAGGTGTAATTGCCACCCAGGCTTAAGTATTCGTTTCCATTGAACTTATCGGGTGTCTCAGCAAGATGCGCTCGCACAGAAGAGGA
>DASTYM010000171.1:0-2945 GCA_035764995.1 Cyclobacteriaceae bacterium
ACCAACGCTGTCGTTCACTGGCCCAAACAGTCCATCCATACCATACCCACGGATCGCCAGCTTTCTTGTGCCATTCCAAGTGTCGGATATACCCTGCTTCAAAGTCAACCGTTTTGCCTTCGTTGGGTTTTAGGATTGCAATTCGTGCATAGGATGGCGCTGATTGACTGAAGGCTGTTGTATGAAGAAACAGCAAACAGAAATAAAACCAACAAGCAGGGCGTGAAATGTTCATAATCATAAGTTTCGTTTTTTATAGCATGTTTATTGGATATTGATTTTTATAGACCCGACCAGCAAGACAGGCGTAGTCATTAGGGCGGTTTCGATCTGTTTAATGTGATCATTATTATGAATGGCAATGCGTTCAAACTCTTCCCCCAGCTTCCGGAGTCCGGCTTCGCTGTGAATAAATGGTTTGTCGTGGTGGGTATCAAAGAACTTGTCCACCAATTCCATGTTGAATAGGCGGCACAGGTTGTAGAGTTGTTTCTTATCTCCGAGTGGACTGACCTGGTAGTCGAACGCGTCATTCCACTTGTCCTGGTCATAGGCCCAGATCACCTGTTTTGGTTCCGCAATGATTCTCTTCAGGCGTTCCATGAAGATTTGTTCAGAGTCACACAAATGATGGAGAATTTGCCGAATGCTCCATTTATCCCTGCCATAGGTTCGTTGCAGCATCGGTTCGTCCAACTCGAAAAAGTGAAGGGTTTGTTCCCGAGTCAAATTCAGTGATGCGATTAGATTGTCCTTGCTCATAAAGTGATCCTTTGTTAGGACAAAGCACGGATGACCCACTGTCAACTGTATGGCAGTCCGGGAGAAACTTGAAATTAGCGCTCGTCAAGCTATTGAAAAACGTAGGTGGGTGGCGCAAAGAGTTATCATTCCGCGGCTTGAGGCGTGGTCTTCCAGGTGCGAAGGTGGTCTTCAATACTGATATGCTTCTTCCTCCGGAATCGCGCGTGGGTATTCAGGAGAGATTCAATCTGATTTATTTTGAAATCCCGATAGTCGCGTCTCTTCCAGCACCAGGCGATTGAGTGCCATTGCTCCGTGTAATAGATCAAGCCAATGGGCTCGATCTCGCGGGTTGTTTTTCTCTTTTGAGCATCTGTATAGTCGATTCGCAGAATCAGTTTCTCTGCAATGGCATATTGGAGTTCATGCAGGTGCCGGTTTGCATCCTGTGCAGGTTTCAACACCTTGATCCGATTGACGAGGTACTCCGACTTTTCCTTGTCTGCCTGCCGTAAGATTGCCCGTATTTTCTCGAGTGCGCTGTCGCTTTCTTTTGCAATGGAATTGTCGCCAAAGCGGGTAGCCAAGGCAGCCATAACGACCAGCGCATTGGCTTCGCCCAATGTAAAGGAAACCGGAGGAAGAAAATACCCCTGAACAATAAAGTAACCCCGGTTATTTTCAAATGATACAGGGATGCCTATCTCCTCCAGAGATCGAATATCGCGGTAAACAGTACGTACGCTCACTGCAAATCTGTCCGATAGTTTTTCAGCCATCGTAAACTTATGCGATTGCAGATAGGTTAGGATTCCCAATAGGCGGGTGACGCGTTTCATAAAGAATGTTTACGTGAACACATTTTGGCTAATGGTTACTTTTCCAGTACATGTCCCTATGAGAATATTGGTGGTGCCCCTAAGAGTAAGTCATATAATTTACAACAAGTTCCAATGAGCAATCGTCAGTTCTTTTTAATGTCTTCCCATTCCACCGCCCAGCAAGTGAACAACGATAAAGATTATGATTAATGCAATCAATCCGACAAGCAGGTAAAAGTTCCATGACTTCGGTGTAGCTTTTATCGGTTGACTGTCTTTAATTGCTGAAGAAGTTGATTGTATTTTCCCCCAAGGTTTGTAAACGGAAATGGTTGTAACAGTAAGCAAGAGTATTACCGCTAAAGCGGACTTTTGAATAATATCTATCCGCAATCCCAACTCCAGATTAGTGGTAAATGAACCATCAGTTGCAATTCCAGCCAGGTAACTGATCGGCTGCATGTGGAGGAGTAAAAGAATGGTACCCACAACAGTCAGGAACAACTTCACGGCTACCCAGTAATATTTAAATAGTCCCCAATTTGTTCCAAGTGCCTGTATTAAACCGGTTGATAAAGAAGAAAAGCACAAGGGAATAATCACGAACCACGCGCTCACTTCCATGGCCAGGTAACTGGCACGTACTAATTCGTTATTGGAACTGTTCAAACCCGTTATAGCAAGAACCATGAACACCACAACCGCACCAAGCCAGCCAACAGAAAATGTGATGTGTGACGTGAGAATAAATTTGCTAAGCGGGGGTGAGAAAGTCATAGGAAGATTTTTTTATATGCTTTAAAGATAACCGATGGGCTTATACTTGGACAAACAAAAGCTAAATACAATGGCAGGCAAATCCAGAGGTACATTAGTTTTCATGGACGATTCAGGATTGTATCGGACAAGGCTTTCTGTCATTAAAAGACTACGATAATCAAGTCAGCTATTACAAAAATCCTTACACCTGTTAATTTTGTCATTTCACCGGAAGGACGTATCTGCTCTAAGGGAGTTTTGCTATACTTCGAAAGATTAAAGCCAACTATAGACAATGAAATCCTCTGGGTCCAGGACTCGGAGGATTTTCTTTTTTATTCCAAATCTCGTCTTGGGTAGTTAGTCCATCTGTTCTCTTGCTTCACTTCATTGAGTGCAATGCCATTTTGTTGCCTTCGGTGTCAATGAAATGAGCCATAAAGCCGTTTGGTCCGATTGATGTTTTAGGTAAAATGATTTTTCCCCCTGCTTTTTCAACTTTAGAAAGTGCCACGCTCAAATCATCACCACCGTTTAAATAAATAAGTGAGCCGTCTGCTGATGGTTTGTAACCATCTCCCTGAACGATCCCACCGCCAACTCCCTTTTCCATGTCTGCAG
>DASTYM010000172.1:0-11309 GCA_035764995.1 Cyclobacteriaceae bacterium
TAATACCGGGAGTAATTTTCTTTATCGGCATCAATAAAAACAAGGTCAAATTCGGTGCTTAAGGTTGGGATAATCTCCAGCGCGTTTCCGATTCGGTAGTCGATTACGTTCGAGAGACCGGCTGTTTGAAAGTATCCAACCACCGTGTTTTCAAGTTCTTCATTAATATCAATCGTGATCAGCTTACCTCCGGGCTGAAGTCCTTCTGCTAAACAGATGGCGGAGTACCCGGTGTAGGTGCCAATTTCAAGAATTGTTTTCGGCTTCACCATGTGACTGATCATCGAGAGAATTCTGCCCTGCATATGTCCCGAAAGCATCCTCGGCATGAGAACATGGGCGTGTGTATGTCGGTTTACTACTTTCAGAATATCACGCTCAGAGGTAGTGTGATCTTCAGCATATTTTTGAATTGGCGGTTGAATGAAATCCATATGTGCAATTTACTATTACTATAAGTTGGAAAGTAGGCAGTATGCAATTTTGCAATAGGCAATAAGGATTTCAAAATTGCCCACTGCTTATTGCCAATTGCCTATTTTTTAACGTCTGGTATCATTTTCAAATAACTCAGTTTCCTCGGGTCAAACATTTCCTGCGCGATGGACAACAGCTTGTCAGCGTTTGTCTCGTCAATGGTTTGAAATATTTCCTCCAGCGTAGGTACACTGCCTCGATTCAGGATGCTGCGACCCATCATCATCATATGGCTTAGATTATTTTCCTCAGTCATAGCCAGTTGACCTTTGATTTGTTCCTTGCCCGCGTTGAGTTGACGAACTGTGAGAGGTTTTTCAGTAAACTTGTTCAATTCCTTATGCACCAAACTAATTGCCTTATCAAGTTGCCTGGGATCCGTTCCAAAGAATACTGCAAACATCCCCGTATCGGTATAGGGCATATAATGCGCATCGATTGAATACACGAACCCGTATTTTTCCCGAAGCGACAAGCTTAACCTTGAATTCATTCCTGGTCCACCCAACATATTTACCAACAAATAAAACGGAATACGATTCTCGTGCAGCATGTGGTATGCATTCCCACCGATGGCACACTTGGCTTGTTTCACCGGCCGATGCAATTCTTTTTCACGTGGCTTATAGGCGCGAACTTTTACCCGATCAATTTTTCTTTTGGCTTTTTTGACATCGAAATATTTTTCAGTCAGCCTGGCAACCTGGTCAACAGGAAGACTCCCCACACAACTAAAGACAACTCTTCTGGTATCGATGTGATTTTTAAAAAAATGAAGGAAGTCATTACGTTTAAAAGATTTTATCGTTTCCGGTTTGCCTAGAATATTCATGCCCATCGGGTGATTTTTATATACGACCGCTTCAAATTCATCATGTAAAGAATCATCAGGGTTGTCGAGGTACATGGCCATCTCTTCCAAAATTACGCCCCGTTCCTTTTCGATTTGATCTTTAGGAAAGATGGAGTTGAACGTTATATCAGACAACACATCCATCGCGCGTTCAGCATATTGATCTCGTACGGAAGCATAAAAAACAATTCGTTCCTTATCAGTGAATGCATTGAGTTCTCCACCGATCGAGTCGAGGCTGCTGATGATGTGGATCAGATTACGCTTGAGGGTTCCCTTGAATGCCATGTGTTCCCAGAAATGGGCTATCCCCTGATTCGCGGTAGTTTCATCCCTGCTTCCTACATCCAGGAAGACTCCGCAATGAAAAATTTTTGTAGAAGCAACTTGCTGATAGACGGCTCGTATACCATTAGAGAGCGTAAAAATGTGTTGATTTTCCATGCAAGGAACAAAATTACTCCTTTCAGGATACTGTCCCAACCGCGAACACATCTGCCCGACAGCGGGCAAGCTATTGACACGATTTTCTGATTTTTATTAAATTCTGAAATATTTTAACTGGCATAACTATTGCGAAAATTTCTACCATGGAAACTCAAAAAGTAAGAACCTGCTTCACGATTACCTTTACCGATGAGCAATTCAATCGGGCCAAGACCTACGTTGAGGACATGAAACGTCACCCTAACCGGGTGTTTTGGAAAGGCAAAGAAGGCAAATCAGAAAATGAACTGATCATTGAGCAAATTGCCCACCGCATTCTTTCAGGATTTTATAATGACGATCCGTTCAATGCAAGTCGCCATATTATGCGGATGGATAGTGCAGTGAATGGGTAATGAAATAATGTAGAGACGCAAATCCCGATAGCTATCGGGGTGCGTCCCTACGTTTTATATTCGTTCCAATACCTTTTTGATCAGTGTATCAATAACCTTATCGGGGTCTTTCGAGAATTTATTTTTAATGCGATTCGCGATGATTGCATTTACACTCAATACTTCGTGGCCTAATAATCTTCCCATGGCGTAATAACCGGCAGTTTCCATTTCAAAGTTCGTGAGCCAGAATTCACTGCTTTTGTTATGATAGTAAATTAAGTCCTCCAACAACTGAGGCATTTGTGTTGCTGCGCGAATCTTTCTTCCCTGGGGCGCATAGAAACCTGGAGTTGTAACGGTGTTACCTGAAATCATATCAAATCCAATCAGGTTCTGAAGTGTTTCCGATCCCTTCACCACGTAAGGGGTACCCGGCAGTTTACATTTACTTTTGATGTCGGATGCTAATTTCTTTTCAAAGGCATCCATTGGCAAATCATAAAATTGCATAAGACTGTCAAGGCCCACCGCATAATTTGAAACAAGATGAGAATCTAACGGAATGTCTTCCTGCAAAGCTCCGGAAGTTCCAACCCGAACAATTTTAAGCTTCTTCTTTCGATTTCTTATTTCGCGGGTTTTTAAATCAACATTCACAAGCGCATCAAGTTCAGTAAGAAATATTTCCACGTTGTCTGTACCCATACCGGTACTGATCACTGTTATTTTTTTTCCATTAAATTTTCCGACATGGGTAATAAACTCGCGTTTGTTCATCTCAAATTCAACCTCATCAAAGTACTGGCTCACTTTATACACCCGGCTTGGGTCGCCCACAGCAATGATTGTATCTGAAATATTTTTTGGTAACAGATTCAAGTGATACACACTTCCATCCGGATTGAGGATCAGATCGGTTTCGGATATCTTCACGAGTGTTAACTTTTAATCGGGTTAATTCTTAATTGGTTGAGCAGGGTTTCCAAAAACCGTTTCGCCAGCTTTCACGGGAGCAACAACTACTGAGCCGGCACCGACCCGGGCACCCTTTCCAATGGTGATTCCTGATACAATCGTAACACCGGCCCCAATAAACGCTTCCTCCTCAATTGTTGAGCCCGAACTGATAATACTGCCTGAACCAATTTGCACGAAATTGCCAAGCGAAACTTCCGCGCCTACTATACAACCTGAATGGAGTAAGCAATGACTTGCCATTTTTACACCCACTCCTATTTTGGCGCCCTGATCAATAAAATTTCCATGCCCTAATTCAACGTATTTCGAAATCAGTGCGTTCTTGTGAACCGCATTAACAGGCTGAACATGGCGCACCTCTTGCAACATCTTCACCAGATTTTTCCTTAGCCGGTTATCATCCACCGCGACAAATGCTTCACATTTTTTTCCGATTAGTTTAAGAAAACCATCGTCATCGGTACTTCCCAGAATAACTGTTTCATCCAGCTCCTGGTTGTGAAGCGATTTATTATCGTCTAAAAATCCGTAAACTACATTTCCATTGATTTCAAAGATTTCTTTTGCTGTGCGTCCGAGGTAATTTGCCCCGAAAATAATGACTGGATTCTCCATGTTTGGTTGATGAATGTTTCAAAGGTAAGAAAATGGGTTGAGGTTTGGCCTGACAGATTTGTTGATGTGACGATGTGTTCGCGTAAGAAAAGCTTAAAAATCTTACATCAGCCTTAGAATACAACAAGGTTAATCAGAAAAATGAACATTAAATGATTTTGATAAAGCCCTGACGATCATTGGCTGGTTAATCAGCAGAATAAGCAGGAACGGTAAAAATCCTACACGGTATCGGACCAGAGTTCCAAAATTGGGCGTTGATATAGCCAGGAATACGCACAATAAAATCGCGTAAACCAGTATCGCCAAAACCAGTAAACGGTGCGGTGATTTCCTAAGGTTGAATAATGACCGTGTCGCTATAACAACAAGGATGAGCAATACCAAATTCTCAATGGCCACCACAAACTTTAAAACACTATCGGCTTCCCATATAAACGGGCGAAACAAACCTGAGACAAGTGCCCATGGGGAATTGAGTGCAATGTTTAACCATGTGTTTTGCAGGTCATAAAAATGAATAGCGCCATCGGGACTTGAAAGTTTCATGAAAGCCTGATTGTTAGATACCAGCACATCGGGTAATCGATTGATCGAAAAATTAGGATGAGCAAAACTGGCTGCCAGACAAATACTAAAAAAAATAAAAAACCAGATTGAGACCTCTATCGAAAAATTAGTAACTCCCTTTTTCTCTACAATAACTCTTGTGAACCACGTTGCCAATAATGCAGGAACGAAAAGCCCGATAAAGTAGTATTTAATTTCCCAAACGATCCAAGTGGCCAGTACCGCAACGATAACCTGGAAGAACGTAACGCGTTGTCTCAACCAAAATCTCAAAAAAACCATTGCAAGCACGTAAAGCCCCGTGATGGCTACCGATTCTTTAATAATACCCGAAGCCCAGAAAACACATGAAGGAAAAAAAAGCAGCGCTATCGCTGCGGGAATTCCTACACCCGGAAAATTCAACCAGATAAGTTTGGTTAATCGCCACCCCGCTAAAAATGAGAACAATGAAAGGTAAAGCGATGTGATCCAGTAACTATCGTAGGTAACAAGGGCAAACACACTTGTTATCTTCACTAAAAAAATCGTACGTTCTTCTCCAGGGAAATATCCCTCTGATCCTCCACTCCATAGGTAACCCAGATACCCGGAGAAATCTACATGAGCCTGCTGACTTAATTGACTTGCCCATTCAAAAATTGAAAATGTATCGTTGTTTGAATAGAAAGCTGCATGGATTATTCCAACCAGAATCCCGGCAGAAAGTTTTGCTGCCAATGCATGCCAATAAAACTTACGAATCGGCAATTCCTGTTTTCGCCAGAGCCAATAACAGAACAACGTGATGAACAGGATGTGTAAAAAAGCAATTATAGTTTCCATCCTTACGACTTAATAATATAGGTTCCCACAGCGCACTCAAGACATCTGCGTTTCATACAAAAATCATTATACAATTCAATAAGACCTTGCGAGTCAAAAGCCGAAGTTACACGGAAACCAAGGTTTGACCATTCTCTTACAATCTTATTATCCTCTGAGGGCACATGTTGGAGTATCTCTACGGCCCGATCGATGAAGATTTGTTCATCATGAAATTGCGCATAGGCCACCAACATCGGTGCAACCGTATTAATCATAATATTTTCAATGCTGGCTTTCCCCAGAGAAGAAACAATTGATTTAGACTTTTTTCCAGGTTGATAATGATGTTGCCAGTATGTCGATGTCTCGACTGTGAACAGCTTGACCAAATCCGGATACGACAAGCATTCAATTATTTTTGAAAACAAGTTCTTTTGTGCCGTTAGAAGTGAAGCAACCTGTGATAACCTTACTGTTGGAAAATTAGCCGGCCTCATCCGAAGAAATCTCCACTGAACAGCATTCATCCGTCTTTCTTCAAGGTTATACTTGCTACTCAATAAGCGATACTCCCTTTTCAATACAACCGTATAGTCATCATCCGCTGCTTTCCCCAGAAAACCCGCTTGTCCGAATAAAAGTGCTTCTACCTGCGAGGTTTTATCAATGTGTTTCAGTAGTATTTTATAAGGCAACACTTCTGCCAGTTGCCCCATCGGAGCAGCATTCACTTTAAATCCAAAATTCCTCATCAACAAGTTATAGCATGTTTCATCCCAGTCATTACTATTGTTGGAAAGAATTGCCTTGACAGCTACCGCCTTGTGCTCCAGCCTTCTCAATAACGTTCTCTCAATCATGGCAAGTTTCGTAATCTCAGGAACTCCTGGCCATCTGCCTGAACATGGAATAGATTCAACGCTTGTGAAGAGTTTTTTGTACCGATCCCAATACATCAGGTCAACACGGTCTTTCAATTCAAGTGTTGGCATTACGCTTTTATCGGTACGCTGAAGGGGTTTGTCATTTTGCCACACCACGTGCAGTACAACTTTCTCGTACGCCTGATCAGTATCATGATGATGGTCGCTCCAGCCAGAGGCATTAATATGAATCTCAACACTTCCGCGCCATTCCAATTTACCGATTTTGATTTTAGCTTCAGAAAAATCCGGGCCTGCATGTTCATTTCGAATACCCGGATTAAAAATTTCCAATACCTCTCCCTCAGATGTTTTTAAATCATCCTTTTTGAAATACTGGAATTGCCAGATGTAATGAAGAAATGACTCTGTCAAAATGCTCCTGATTTAACTTCTGCCTACATTTCATTGGGGAGTCACGTTTTTGATCGTACAATTTAATGGATCGGTAATAAATATCAGCCAATTTTTTGCAGTAATCGCTCCATTTCGTCCCTTACTTTCCTGGCTTCTACTCTTGCCACCTCAGCAAAGTCCTTTCCGGGTGAGGCATAGATGATGGCTCGGGCAGAATTTACAAGTAAACCACATTGCTTATTCATTCCGAGTCTGGAAACCTCTTCCAGGTCACCACCCTGTGCTCCAATTCCAGGAACGAGAAAGAAATACTCAGGGGCCAGGCTTCTGATCTCTGCAATTTTATCAGCTCGAGTCGCTCCTACCACATACATGAGCTGATCAGGTGTTCCCCATTGCTGAGATTTCGTAATAACCTCTTCGTATAATTTCTTTCCTGTAAGTTTTGATTCGATCAACTGAAAATCAGCACTGCCGGGGTTTGAAGTATGCGCCAGGAGGATCACCCACTTATCCTTAAACTTTAAAAATGGTTTAACGGAATCTTCACCCATATACGGAGCTACCGTTACAGAGTCAAAGTTCAGCTGGTGAAAAAATGCTTTTGCGTACAGGGCCGAGGTATTGCCAATATCACCGCGCTTGGCATCGGCAATGGTGAAGCAATTGTTTGGAATATAATCCAAGGTTTTTTGCAAACTCTCCCATCCTTTCGGGCCAAGTGCCTCATAAAAGGCGATGTTGGGTTTATACGCTACACAAAAATCGCTTGTAGCATCAATAATTTGTTTATTGAACTCAAAAATGGGGTCCTCTTCAGAACGGAGGTGATCCGGAATTTTCTCCAGGTCTGTATCTAATCCCACACACAAATAGGAATTCTTTTTCTTAATCTGTTCAAAGAGCTCAGTTCGGTTCATGCATTAAAGATAAAAAAAGACCTGTCAACTTTTTATTTGACAGGTCCCTTAGAATTTGTTTTCAATGTATTATCGCAAGTCAATTACTTCAACTCCAGGATATTTCTTCGGATCGAACGTAAACAAGGCATCAGCCACGGTTACATTAGGCGTAAACCTGGAGATGGTGTACTTATACTTATTTCCGCTTTTGTCGAACATGGTCCAGCTTTGAATGCTCTTGTCCTTTTTCACAATGATCATTTTGATCTTAAAGAATTGCGCATCCTTCTTTTCGGGAACCAAATCGATTTCCTCTACAGTAGCTCCGGCTTCGGTCTTGTCACCCAAGTGAAGATACTTGTAGCCCTTCTTATAGATTTCATAAATCTTCGATGGATTAATATCTTCTGAGTTTGGATCGTAGTTGTCAATATTTACCTCTTTCGCTGCCGGCAGGTACGTCCAAACGGTTGTGCCGTTGTTGATGATTTCCTGCTCGTCCATCACCAGGCGAAACTTATCTCCCTTCACGGTAATCTTTCCTTTAAATTCTTCTTTTATCCCCTCCACTTCATTGGTCATACTAGAGGTAATACTTGCTTCAAAGGAAGAAAAGGCTTTATACTTTTTACTCATAGCCTCCAGCGTGGCGAGTGCCTGAGGATCATAGGTTTGACCCAAACAGAATTGAGAAATGGTTATCGAAAAAAAGAGCAAGAATAGTTTTTTCATTACGTTTCGTTAGTTATTTGGCAGGGTCGGTGCAAAAATAGGCTACTGACCGTGTTTTTCCTTCAAACCATTCAATAATTGTTCCAAACTCATCTCGTCCTTAATCAGGACTTCCCGCGCCTTACTGCCTTCAAACGGGCCTACAATACCGGCAGCCTCCAATTGGTCAATTAACCGGCCCGCCCGGTTATATCCTAATTTCAGCTTGCGCTGGATCAGTGATGTACTGCCTTGCTGGTGATTTACGATGAGACGGGCAGCTTCTTCAAACAGGGCATCGCGTTCTGAGAGATCAACATCCGAAACTCCTCCTTCATCTTCTCCCTCGTATTCAGGAAGCATATAAGCTGAATCGTACCCTCGCTGCGACCCGATAAAATCACAAACTTTTTCTACTTCGGGAGTATCTACAAAAGGAGATTGCAAACGAATCATATCCGAACCTGCCGATAACAGCATATCTCCCATACCCACCAATTGATCGGCCCCTCCGGTGTCAAGAATAGTTCGCGAATCAACTTTGGAAGTTACACGGAACGACAACCGTGCCGGGAAGTTCGCTTTGATAACACCGGTGATGACGTTTACGGATGGTCGCTGTGTGGCAACTACCAAATGGATTCCAATAGCACGAGCAAGCTGTGCTAATCGGGCAATCGGAGTTTCGACTTCTTTTCCGGCAGTCATCATCAAATCGGCTAACTCATCGATTACAAGAACGATATAGGGTAAAAACCTGTGGCCTTCTTTCGGATTCAATTTTCGCGCTACAAATTTTGCATTGTACTCTTTTAAGTTACGCGCTCCCGCATCCTTCATAACTTCGTATCGATTTTCCATTTCGATACAAAGTGAGTTTAAAGTATGCACTACTTTTTTGGTGTCTGTAATAATGGCCTCTTCGCTGTTTGGAAGTTTTGCCAGGTAGTGGCGTTCAATTTTACTGAACAGCGACATCTCTACCTTTTTCGGATCGACCAGCACAAATTTCAATTGTGAAGGATGACGCTTATATAAGAGTGAGGTCAGGATCACATTCAATCCAACCGACTTTCCTTGTCCGGTGGCACCGGCTACCAGTAAGTGCGGCATTTTTGCCAAATCAATAACCAACACTTCATTGGAAATTGTTTTGCCTAATGCAACAGGAAGTTCTTTGTCTGTCTTTTGGAAACCAGCAGTAGCCAATACCGAGCGAATGCTCACCATCTCCCGGTTTTTATTGGGCACTTCAATACCAATGGTTCCTTTTCCCGGAATAGGTGCTATAATACGAATCCCCAGGGCGGCCAGACTTAACGCGATATCATCCTCCAGGTTTTTGATCCTTGAAATTTTGATACCGGCTTCCGGCACAATTTCATACAAGGTTACTGTTGGACCAATAGTCGCTTTAATGCTGGAAATACCAATTTTAAAATTGGTCAGGGTTGCCAGAATTTTATCCTTGTTCTGATTTAACTCTTCCTGGGTTACCTGAACTTTTCCAACTTCGTATTCATTGAGCAGTTCAAGAGGAGGAAATTTAAAATTACTCAGGTCAAGTGTCGGATCGTAGATTCCTTTTTCTTCAACCAGCTTCTCGGCAAGTTCGTCTGTCTCAGTGCGCTCTTCAACAATAAAATCAGGTTCCGGCCCTTTTTTTTGAACTGGTTTTTCAACTTCCAACTTTAGCGGCTGAGGTTCAGGCTTGGGTGGCTCAGGTTTCTCAAAAAGTACGGGCGTGATAACATCCTCCTGCGCGGCTTTAGGCCAATTATCTTTTTCATCGGAATATTCAGCTGGTGTATCTCCTGCCAGAATTGCATCGTTACCTATCGGCTTTGGATCGCGTGGCTGGAACGCATTGATCGCAGTAATGTTGAAGAAGAAGATGATGAATATAAACAAGGTGAGCACCAGCAACAGGAATGTTCCCCATCCGAATAATCCGTGCGATAATAAAGCAAGATGATATCCCAGTCCTCCTCCCAGGTAACTCCATTCAGTTACACCATCAACGCTCAGCGTCAAATAACCGAACAACAGGCTCAGCCACAATCCTGCAAACAGCGAAAAAATAAAAACTGAAAACAGGGGAAGTAAATCACGCCTGAACGCGAGCCTAAATCCTAACAAAAAGAACACGGGTGGAATCAGGAATGCAGATATCCCGAACCAACGATAAATAAAATAATGAGAAGTATAGGCTCCATATAATCCAAGCCAATTCTCCGCTTCAATGCCTGATTCAATCAAACTTGATGACTGATCAGATCCTAACACAATACTTTGATCTGCTGACCCTGTAAACAGATATGAGAGGAATGCTACAAACAAATAGATCGAAGTGATTAGCAGGAAAAAACCTGTCGTAAGGACAAATCGTGGATCTTTTAAGAATCCAAAATTGAAAGATGACTTTCCGTTTTTACCCTTTTTTTCTTTGACGGGCTTTTTGAAGGTGTTGGACTTGTAGGTGTTTTCAGCCATTAGTTTAAAAAGTACTCAAAACTACATAAAAACCGCATAAGATGGTAGGTTCCAGTTTGCCCCTTCTTAATCCGAATTCTTAAATCGAAATGCCCGGCCACATGCGATTGTGTTTTTTAGTAAACACATTTTCTGTATTTTGGATTAATCCGTACTCAATTGAGAATCTCCCCGAAGAATATCTTATACCTGCTTCTTTTGCAGGTCACCCTCCTGGTTCTTTCCTTTATTTCTTTCAAACTAAGAACCGTAACAGATTCCTTATTGCTTTACCTGCCCTTGGTGATGGGCATAGTGTTTATTCATTGGTTCGGGCCCCGGATTTTGCCTGTTCTCTTCATCAATGGCTATACGACTCTGATGATTTATGGCGTAAAAATTTTTACTCCCCTGATGTGGTTTATATCAATTCACGAAGCCGCTGTTGCGTTTACGTCTTGGTTATTGTATGCCAAATTATTTCCACCAAAAAATACGGCTGGCTTTGCAGATACCAGCTCGTATTTACGGTTTGTACTCATGGGCATGGTGGTGCCTGTATGTGTAAATTCCATTTTTGTATATCATTATGGCACTGTTAAGGGAGACTTCGACAAAATAGTATTGTATTGGCTTTCTGATTTCATTACGATTCTTCCGCTCTCCACAGTGCTTTTGCACTTCGTTCATTTTGACAAAGCAAAACAGACTATTCGCGTCAGATCAATTGATGTGAATCGCCAAACGGGGGTTGAACTAATCATAGTGAGTGCGTTGTTCGTTATTCTTTCATTGCTATTTCCATTTGATAAGTATTGGT
>DASTYM010000173.1:0-3173 GCA_035764995.1 Cyclobacteriaceae bacterium
TCAATGATAATCCTTGTTCTTTTGCCAGAGTGTTAAATTTCCTCGCGTCAGCAACCAAAATATCACGTGAACCGATGAAAATGGAAATTTCGCCAACGCCTTCGGGCGAACCATTAATCGGACTCAACCGAAAATCATCCACATCAATATCTCCCGCAAACGACAAACCTGCCTTACGCAGTCCTTTAACACTCAAAAATGGATCAGTTGAATCTATTTTTTTGATCTCGGGATTATTTAATGTTATGTCGAGCCAGGGAGAAAGCAAAATAATCTTGCCGGGTGTTGGTATGTTGTCAGCTTTTATTTTCTGAGCCAGTTGTAACTGGCAATTAGCAATGCACACTTTTCAGCAAATAAGAATGCACACAATTTAGCAACAAGAATACACAGAATTTGGCAACAAGAGTGCACAGTTTTTAGCAACAAGAGTGCACAGCTTAAGTACTAGTTTCGCTGGCTTAAAAACCAGCTTTTATGAACGTATTTATTGCCAAGTTTATCATGTATCAACAAATCCACCAGCTCTCTGCGGAAGGCTATTCAGTCAAGAAGATCAGCGACGTCATCGGACTGAATAGACGTACGGTCAAGAAGTACCTATCGATGACTGAAAAGGAGTTCGAGTCTTTTCAGGACAGCTTGTCAGATCGGAAAAAGCATCTACTTCCCTACGAGGACTTTGTCAAAAATAAGCTGGAAGCGTATCGCGATACGTCTGCTGCCCAGATGCACGATTGGCTGAAGGAACATTTTGCCGATTTTCCCGATGTTCATTCTAAGACGGTATTCAACTTTGTGCACTGGATACGTGACAAGTACAATATTCCCTTGACGCAACAATTCCGAGAGTACGAAATGGTACCGGAACTCCCGTATGGGAAGCAAGCGCAGGTTGATTTCGGTCAATACACCTTGCGTACTTCCAGAGATGGACGGATCAAGGTCTTCTTTTTCTGCATGATGCTTTCCCGTTCAAGGTATAAGTACATCTGGTTTACAACCCGACATTTTACTACTGAACTCACTGTGTTTGCTCACGAGAAGGCTTTCGAGTTCTTTAATGGTATCACACACGAGATTGTCTATGACCAGGATAAGGTACTGCTCGTAAGTGAGAACAACGGAGACCTCATCCTCACCGCTGACTTTCGGAAGTACGTTCAGTCAAAAGGGTTCAAACTTTACTTTTGCCGAAAATCTGACCCGGAGAGCAAAGGAAAGGTGGAGAATGTCGTCAAATACGTGAAAGGCAATTTCCTCCGCAACCGAATTTTTTACAACGAAGAGACCCTTAACGACGAGGCTATTGCCTGGCTTGGAAGAACAGCCAATGCATTGCCGCATGCCTTTACGCGAAAAGAACCCCGGGCAGAATGGCATATCGAGCGATCAATGTTAAAGCCGTTCACTCCTGAGAAAATCCTAATACCTGCGATGACTCCGATGCTCCGTAAGGATAATAGCTTCTCATGGAAGGGAAACTTCTACTCCGTCCCATGCGGGACCTACCAAGGAAAAGGATCCTCCGTTGTTGTCAGGCAAGAGGACAACGAGCTGATCGTCATGCAGAGCGGATCACTTATGGAAATTTGCAGGCACATCGTTCCAGCCGAAAAGGGGCTGAAGGTGATTAAATCAGATCATCGAAGAGACAAGACACTGGAAATTGAAGTTCTCATGCTGACTGTTGCTAACCAGTTCAATAACCCGGATGCAGCGAAGTATTGGCTGGGCGAGATCTACAAACTCAAAACAAGGTACATGCGCGACCAACTGCAGGTCATTCAGGAGGTGTTTGCTCTAGATTCCGCTATTGCTAACGATGCGATGCACTTTTGCAATAAGAATAACATTTACAGCGCAAGTGATTTTAAAGCGATTGTTCAGCAACATATCAAAGCCTCTAGACCTCAGCAAGAAAGCGAGGTTCATATTCTTAATCCCTTGTCTGGCTACAAGCTTGACAAGAATGTCCAACCCGACAAAAGTCAAATAGAGGATTACCAACGACTTTTCAAATGATAAAGGTCAACGTCCTGGGAAAAGGTGAAAAGCAAAATGCAGGCACCTGGAAATAGGCGCGAGCCGTGATGCTTTTCAGCTTTTTCCGGGATGCTGCAAGCCAACTGTTACATACGTTCAAAGCACCATGCCTGTCATGGCGCTGCTAAAGTGCACCAACTAAAAACAAAATAAATGCAAACAGAGAGAAAAGAACAAATCCGACTGTACTGCCAACGGTTCAAGATCACCGGAATTAGTACCAATCTTGACTTCACAATTACCGAAGCCGAACAGAAAAGTCTTGGCTTCATGGACTACACCTTAAACTTGTTCAAAAGCGAAGCGGAACATCGTCATCGCAATGAGCTTCGTAAAAAGCTCAAAGTGGCGCAATTGCCGCGGAATTACAATCTGGACGATTATGACCATACCGTTGAGAATGGGTTGCCTAAAACGCGCTTTAATCAACTCAGAGAGCTCAACTGGATCGATCAGGGGTTCAACATCATGCTGATGGGACCTTCAGGAACAGGAAAAACTCTCATCGCCTCTGGCCTATGCGCAGATGCCGTCGCAAAAGGATACAAGGCATACTTCCGAACCATGGAAGAGATCATTAACACGCTTAAGCTTAAAGATGCGGTACGGTCTGCTAACAGCGAATACAAGCGACTTTGCAAGGCAAACCTGATCGTCATCGATGATATCATGCTGTTCCCGGTGGAGAAAAGCCAATCTGTCAGCTTCTTTAATTTTATCAACCAAATTTATGAGAACACATCCTTCATCATTACCACCAACAAGGCCCCTGCAGAATGGGCGAACTTACTTGATGACGAGGTGCTGGCGACGGCGCTTTTGGATCGGATTTTATACCACTGCGAACTCATCAGCCTGACGGGAAAAAGTTATCGGCTAAAAAATCGTAAAGCGATTTTTGAATCATGACTTTTTACCGCTTTATTCGCTCAGAAGTTGTGCATTCTTGTTGCTAATTTCTGTGCAGCCTTGTTGCTATTTTTTGTGCACTCTTGTTGCTAAAAGTTGTGCATTCCTAGTTGCCAAAAACTGTGCATTGTTGTTTGCTGATTACAAACATCTCACGTGGAATCTCTTTTTAGTTCGTGTAAGCACAACGCGGATTTTTTATCCGGTCTGGAGTCATA